>CALRMF020000045.1:0-13856 GCA_943369035.1 Curvibacter sp. AEP1-3 | reverse complement strand
GATGGACTGGTCGGGCGCCAGCGGCAGGATGATGAGCGCCGAGCCCGCCAGCACCAAGGCATCGCGCAGTTCCTGCTCCGACAGCGTGCGGGTGGAGAAATGCTGCAGCGGCTCGCGCGCAGCCAGCAGACCCGCGACCACCACACCGCCAGCGGCCGCCACCGCCGGGTAAGGCACGGTGAGCACGCCCAGCAGGAAGGTGACGAACAGTGCCATCTCGGTGGTGACACCCGGGTCGGGCGAGCGGTCCTTGAGATGCGACACCACGGCCAGCGCGGCCACGAATACCGCCGCGATGGCCGTGAGCCAGGGCTGGTCCAGCAGCTGTACGCCGGCGCCGGCCAGCGCCACCAGCGTGAAGGTGCGGATGCCGGCAAAGTGCCGCGTCGGTCCGCGGCCCTTGCGGCGCTCACGGTCCACACCGATCAGCAGCCCCAGCCCCAGGGCCAGGCCCAGGCTGCTCAGGGCATCGAGGTTGAAGTCCATCTCAGTGCCAACGGGGAATCAGGTCGTCCTTGAGCTGGTCGCGCAAGGCCGCGTAATCCGGCACGACCGAGCGCACCGTGTCCCAGAAGCGCGGGCTGTGGTCCATCACGCGCAGATGGCTCAGCTCGTGCGCCACCACGTAGTCGATCACCGACTGGTTGAAGTGGATCAGGCGCCAGTTCAGGCGGATGGCGCCGTCGCTGCGCGCGCTGCCCCAGCGGGTGCCGGCGCTGCTGAGCGAGAGCTTGCGCCACTGCACCTGCAGCTGCGGCGCAAAGTGGTCCAGGCGCGCAGTGAAGACGCGGTGCGCCTGGCGCATCAGCCAGGCCTGCACCGCATCGCGGATCTGCGCGTGTGTGGCGGTGTGCGGCAGGCCGATGTGCAGCGTCAGGCGCGGCACGCCGGCCAGCGTCAGGTTGGGCGCGTCCGCATCGGTGCGCAACACCACCTCCACGCCCTCGGACTGCAGGCTGCCGCCCACCGCGGTATAGGCGTGGCTCGGATCGAGCACCACGATGACCGGCTCGCCCAGAAAGGGGAAGGTGACGCCGTCTTGCCACGCGATATGCGCCGAGGCCAGCCGCTGCTGGCGCTCGCGCGCTTCACCCAGCTTGCGCACGATCCAGTTGGCCTTCTCCTGCAGCGCGGCTTCCACCTCGTACAGCGGCACCCAGCGCGGCGCACTCACCACCAGGCCGTCGGCCCCCACGGCCATGCCGATGGTGCGGCGCTTGCCGCGCTTGAACTCATAGGCCACCACCGCCTCACACAGCCTTGTTTCGCGGTTGGCGCGCGGGTGCGCGAAGCGCGCCGGCGTCATGACGCTGGCAATCGGTGCCGCTGGCACGGACGGCCCAGCGAACTCATTTGCTATTGAATCAGGAGCTGCTTGCGAAGAAGGGGCGGGCGCCAGAGGCCGATTGGACTTGGATTTCTGCGGCACCGCAACGTCCGGCGCGGGTGCGCTGTCGAACAGATCGAGGGCAAGCTGCAAGAACCTCATGCCCACGACTCTACCGAAAACCGCGAGCCCAGTCGGATGAAGTACTCTCAACCGGGAAACGCCGTGGAACCGGCTTAGCCGGGCCATTGGCGTTGCCCCCTGCAAGGGGGGTGGCGGCTACGCGCAGCGAGCAAGCCTGGGGGTGTGCCATCAATACGCTTCGGGGTCCAGCCGTCGCATCTCGGCCTCGATCCAGGCCTCGACTTCCTGCATCAGCTCGGCTGGCTCACGCCCTTCGCTGGGAATGGGCTTGCCGATGGAGACATCGACCACGCCCGGCACCTTGATGAAGGCCTTGCGCGGCCAGCACTTGGCCGAGGTCACCGCGACCGGAATCACCGGCGCGCCGGTGGCACATGCCAGGCGCGTACCGCCCGTCTTGTAAGTGCCTTGCTGGCCACGTGCAATGCGCGTGCCTTCGGGAAACATGATGATCCAGACGCCACGTGCCAGCAGTTCCTGGCCCTGCGCCACCACCTTGGCAAAGGCCTGCGAGCCCTGCTTGCGGTCGATGTGGATCATGTCGAGCCGGCCCATGGCCCAGCCGAAAAAGGGCACCTGCAAAAGCTCCTTCTTGAACACATAGGCCAGCGGGTGCGGCATCAGCGTCGGCATCAGGAAGGTCTCGAAGGTGGACTGGTGCTTGACCAGCAGGATGGCCGGACTGGTCTCGCCCAGCGGCAGGTTCTCGTAGCCGCTGACGCGCACCTGGATGCCCAGGATGACGCGCGCACCGTCGATGGCCCAGCGCAGCCAGCGCACCGCCATCCAGTACAGCGGGTTGCCGCGCACGCGGATGGAGGCCAGCAGCATGATGATGGCCCACGGCATCACCGTGACCAGCATCCAGAGCGTATGGAGAAGGGAGCGTAGCAGGGACATGCGTGGTTCTTCGTCAGGTGGCGTGGTCACGCGTCACCAGGTAGTCGGCAAAGGCGAGCAGGTTCTCGTGCACACGGGTGCCGGCAGGAAAGTTGTCAGGCAGCGGCTGGCCACGCAGCGCCTCGCCCTTGCCGGTGAGCACCAGGTGCGGCTCACAGCCGACGGCCGCGCCGGCGATGATGTCGCGCGCCGAGTCACCCACCGTGGGCACCCCCTTGAGGTCGACGCCGTAGCGTTCGCCGATCTGCTCGAACAACCCCGGCTGCGGCTTGCGGCAGCGGCAGGCCTGGTCGGGCGCATGCGGGCAGTAGAAGATGGCTTCGACGCGGCCGCCGGCCGTGGCCAGCAGCTTGTGCATCTTGGCGTGCATGGCGTTGAGCGCCGCCACATCAAACAGGCCGCGGCCCAGCCCCGACTGGTTGCTGGCCACCACCACATGCCAACCGGCATGGTTCAACTTGGCAATCGCCTCCAGCGCGCCGGGCAGCGGCTTCCACTCGGCCTCGGACTTGATGTAGTCGAGGCTGTCTTCGTTGATGGTCCCGTCGCGATCCAGGATGACGAGCTTCATGACGCTCATGACGCCAGACGAGAGAGATCGGCCACGCGGTTCATGGCGTCATGCAGGCTCTTGAGCAGGCCCTGGCGGTTCAGGCGCAGGTCCATCTCCTCGGCGTTCACCATCACGTCATCGAAGAAGGCATCGACCGGCGCACGCAACGCGGCCAGCGTCTTGAGCGCGGCGGTGTAGTCGCCGGCCTCGAACTGAGCATTGGCCTGCGGCACCACGTCCTTCATGGCCTTGTAGAGCGCCTGTTCGGCCGGCTCCTTCAGCAGCACTTCGCTGACGTGGGCATCCACCTCCTGCGCCTTCTTCAGGATGTTGCCGATGCGCTTGTTGGCGGCGGCCAGGGCTGCAGCTTCGGGCAAGGCCGCAAAGGCGCGCACGGCGGCCAAGCGTTTGGCGACGTCACCCAGGCGCTGCGGCTGCAGCGCCAACACGGCATCCACTTCCTGCGCGCTGTAGCCCTGCTCGCGCAGCGAACCGGCCAGGCGGTCATAGATGAATTCGGCCAAGGCGGGGGTGGCGTCGCTGATCTTGTCACCGAAGGCGGGTACCGCACCGGCAAGCAGTGCGCCCAAGTCCAGCGGCAGATCCTTTTCGCTCAACATGCGGATCACGCCCAGCGCATGGCGGCGCAGTGCGAACGGGTCCTTGTCACCGGTCGGCAGGTTGCCGATGCCGAACATGCCGACCAGCGTCTCCAGCTTGTCGGCGAGTGCCACCACGAGACCCGTGGTATTGCGCGGCAGTTCGTCGCCGGCGAAGCGGGGCTTGTAGTGGTCTTCGATGGCGTTGGCCACCTCGTCCCCCAGGCCGTCATGGCGCGCGTAGTAGCCGCCCATGATGCCCTGCAGTTCCGGAAACTCGCCCACCATGTCGGTCAGCAGGTCGGTCTTGGCCAACTGCGCCGCCGTATCCGCTTGCTGCACCAGCTTGGCGTCGCCGAGTTGCTGCGCAATGGCGCGGGCGATCGCGCGCACGCGCTCCACCCGTTCGCCCTGCGTGCCGAGCTTGTTGTGATAGACCACCTTGCCCAGCCCCTCGACGCGCGAGGCCAGCGTCTTCTTGCGGTCCTGGTCGAAGAAGAACTTGGCGTCGGCCAGGCGCGGGCGCACCACGCGCTCGTTGCCACCGATCACGGCGCTGGCATCGCTCGGGCTGATGTTGCTGACCACCAGGAACTTGTTGGTCAGCTTGCCGGCGGCGTCGAGCAGCGGGAAGTACTTCTGGTTGGCCTTCATCGTGAGGATCAGGCACTCCTGCGGCACGTCGAGAAACTCCTTCTCGAACTCGCACACCAGCACGTTGGGGCGTTCGACCAGCGCTGTCACCTCTTCGAGCAACGCGTCGTCCTCGATCGGGTGCGCGCCATTGCCCACCTTCGCGGCGGCAGCGGCGAGCTGACGTGCAATCTCGGCCTTGCGCTCGGCGAAGGAGGCGATTACTGCCCCTTCGTTCTTCAGGGCCTCGGCGTAGGCATCGGCGTCCGCAATCGTCACAGTCTCGGTCTTGGCCTCAAAGCGGTGACCGCGAGTGGTGTTGCCCGCCGTCAGGCCCAACGCCTTCACAGGCACCACGGTGCTGCCGTGCAGCGCCACCAGGCCGTGCGCTGGGCGCACGAAGTTCACGCTGCTCCAGCCAGGCAGCTCGCAATCGGTCTCAAGCTGGTAGCTCATGACCTTGGGGATCGGCAGCTTGGCAATGGCGTCGTCCAGCGCCTTTTGCAGGCCCAAGTCCAGCGTGGCACCGGTGACCAGGCTGTCGTAGAACAGGGCCTCGGCCTTGCCATCGGGCGCGCGCTTCAAGCTCGCCACGGCGGCCGCGGGATCAGACACGTCGGCGCCCAACGCCTGCAGTTTTTTCAGCAGCGCGGGGGTGGCCTGGCCGTCAGCCGTCAGCCCCACCGACACCGGCATGAGCTTTTGCTGCACGGCCTTGTCTTCGGCCTTGAGCCAGATGTGCGTGATGTGCGCCGCCAGCCGGCGCGGCGAGGCGTAGGCGGTGACCGCGGCGTCAGCCCCAGCCAGGCCCTGGGCCTTGAGTTGCTCGAACAGCACGCCCGCAAAGGCGTCCCCGAGTTTCTTCAGCGCCTTGGGCGGCAGCTCTTCGACAAACAGTTCGACGAGAAGGTTCTTGGTAGTCATTGTGTTATTTCCCTCGGCGCTCAGGCAGCTTTCTTGGCTTCGGCCTTGGCCATCTCGGCCAGCACCTCGTCGCTCCAGGCCTTGGGCGCCATCGGGAAGCCCAGGCGCGCGCGGCTGTCCAGGTAGCTGCGTGCGACCTTGCGCGCCAGGTCACGGATACGGCCGATATAGGCGGCGCGCTCGGTGACGGAAATGGCACCACGCGCGTCCAGCAGGTTGAACGTGTGCGCCGCCTTCAGCACCTGCTCGTAGGCCGGCAGCGCGAGCTGCTGCTCCATCAGGTGCTTGGCCTGCTTCTCATGCGCCGCGAAGGCGGTGAACAGGAAATCGGCGTCGCTGTGCTCGAAGTTGTAGGTCGACTGCTCGACTTCGTTCTGGTGGTAGACGTCGCCATAGCTCATGGTGTCGGTCCACTTCAGGTTGTAGACGTTGTCCACGCCCTGCAGGTACATGGCCAGGCGCTCCAGGCCATAGGTGATCTCGCCGGTGATGGGCTTGCAGTCGATGCCGCCAACCTGCTGGAAGTAGGTGAACTGCGTCACCTCCATGCCGTTGAGCCAGACCTCCCAGCCCAGGCCCCAGGCGCCCAGCGTCGGGTTTTCCCAGTCGTCTTCCACGAAGCGGATGTCGTTCTTCTTCAGGTCAAAGCCCAGCGCCTCCAGCGAGCCCAGGTAAAGCTCGAGGATGTTGCTCGGCGCCGGCTTGAGCACCACCTGGTACTGGTAGTAGTGCTGCAGGCGGTTCGGGTTCTCGCCGTAGCGGCCGTCCTTCGGGCGGCGGCTGGGCTGCACATAGGCGGCCTTCCACGGCTCGGGGCCGAGTGCTCTCGAAAACGTAGCAGTATGCGACGTGCCGGCACCGACCTCCATGTCATAGGGCTGCAGAAGTGCGCAGCCCTGGGCATCCCAGTAGGCCTGCAATTTGAGAATGATTTGTTGGAAGGTCAACATGGCTGCTTGCTGGGGTGCGGGACGGCCCCGCGGATGGCGAGGCCCGGCCGCGCATCCGCGGTGGGGTCAATGCGGAGGATTCCGCGTAAACCCTTCATTTTATGGATTTCATGAGAGGCCCCAAAACGGGCCTTTTTTGTTGCAAAAGGCGATGGCCTGGGTTCTCAAAACGAGCTATTGCGCGGGTAATTGCCTCATGATGGACGTTGTACGCACGCATCAAATCGGCTTTTTTGTTGCCAAGTAGCCACAAACGGTAGACCTCTTCTTCGTCGATTGGGCTCAAAGACCGAGGCCGACCGATGACTGCGCCCCGTTCTAGCGCCGCAATCTGACCAGCAATGGAACGCTCACGAATCATTGAGCGTTCATATTCAGCTACTGCGCCAAGAATGGAATAGAGCATCTTGCCGGCAGCAGTGCTCGTATCAATCGGTTCGGTTAAGGAACGGAAACCAGCTTGGCGCTGGTGTATCACGTCAAGGATTCGAAGCAGATCACGTAGGCCTCGACCCACACGGTCAAGCTTCCAGACCACCAAAACGTCACCCGGTGACAAGGTCGCAAGAAGTCTGACCAGTTGAGGACGATGTCCTATCGAACTCCATTTCTCAGTTACGACGTGGCCAACGCCAGCCCGAAGAAACGCATCCTCCTGAAGTGCGGTGTCTTGCTTGCTACGAGAAACACGACCGTACCCAATCAGCATTCCTACCTAAGAATCCTAATCAGCAATTGCAATAGAGAAAAAGAAAAGCCGAGCGCAAGAAAGTAAAAAACCCAATGGCAACGATTGGACATCTTACAGCGCTGATACTCGCGCCTAATCGCCCGTCGCTTTGCCGCGTAATCGGGGTAGTAGAAGTTGCGCTTCTCGTGCCAAAAATCAGTTGACAGGAAATCGTGGTCCATAAAAAAAAGGCCCTCCAAGGAGGGCACTTAAAGTCGGCCAGGGGCCGACACAGGGAAGACAGCTAGGCAGGATAGAGACCTAACTGCCCGCTTATCGTCTCAAATCAGATGGCAACATGAAAATCGCATTAATTTGCGTATCGAATAGCAAATAAGAGTCATGATTGAAGATCTCAAAGGGCCGTTGGTAGGGAGCCGCTGGCATGGGGCGTTGCCCCATCCCCCACCCCACGCCCTTCGGGGCGGGCCTATTCGGCCCTCGTGTGGCCCCGGCTGCTTTTCAGGAAGTGGAGGGCGTCCAGGTCTTCGGGACTGAGAGACGCCAGGCGGGGAGAGTCCGGCAGGAGATCCAGCTCGGACTTGGCCGGGTTGGCCATGCCTTCACAGATCCTCGGCTCTGCGTCAACTGGCTTGCCTTCGCTGGTGTAGCAAAGGCAGCGATTGCGCTGCGCGATACAGCCGCTGAAGCCCTGGGCGGCTGGAGCTGGCGCACCAGGTGCACCAGGTACACCAGGAGCAGCGGCCACCGGCTGCACCGGCACCGGATCGTGACCGAGCTCGCCCTTGAGCGGCGTCGAGCTGGGAGCCTTGGCCTCAACGCCTGGCGTTTTGCCCTGTACGCGGTCGCTGAGGCGGTCGAAAAATGTCGGCGTGAGGTAGGCAAAGCCCACCAACCCGGCCAGGATGAACCACACCAGGCCGGGTATCTTCCTCGGTTGCTTGGTGTGTACCTCCGCGCTCTTGTAGAGCTTGTAGACGGTCTTGTCGTAGCGCCAGGGTGACTTGGTGATGGAGTTGCGAAACAGCAGGGAACGGGAGCAATGATCCCACTCGTAGACCACGGCCAGGGCCATGTTGGCAACCCGGCGCATGTGCAGATGCCGGCCGACCAGGTTGACGACGTTGCGGTCGATCAGCAGCGGGTGCTGCGTCATCAGGATGAAGTCCACGCCCATGTGGCGGTGCGTCTCCAGCTGCTGGATGTAGTCCGGCACCTTGGAGCCGTTCGGCCGTGGCGGCCAAGGCTTTTGCACCTCGTCAAAGCAGATGATTGCACCAGGTGGTGCCCACTCGTGCCAGGTGTTCAGCCGTTCCTCGTCGATCAGCTCATGATCGACCAGCAGACCCCTGATGTTGGTGTAGATCGTGCGCGGCAGCTCGGTCGTTGAGCCGTCGTCGTTGTGCTTCGTGACCGTCTTGCCGAGCAGCGGCCGCAGCAGCTTGGCGATGGTGTACAGCGTCTTGCCGCTACCAGGTGCGCCGGTGATGAGGGTGAGCATGGCTTAGCCCGGATTGACGCCAAGGATCCGCGTCGAGCTGGTGATCTGCCACATGAGCAGCTTGGTCGTGATCGCCCCGGTGATGATCCCGAAGGCGACGCCGCCACCGGAGAGCAGAAACACGTTGAGCAGATCCGCGGGGAGGGCGCTCACGTCTTGGATGACTTTGTCGCGGATGGTGTTGATCGCGACGGTCAGGCCGGTGATCTGCACGACGGAGAAGCCGAGCGCAGCCAGGATCCGGCCGACGGCGGGTTCGAGCAGGGCCAACAACCAGGTGCCGAGCTTCATCAGGCGTTCCCCCTTGGAAGAACGATCATCAGCGCCACGATGGTGGCGATGATGAGCAGGATTGGCCGGAAGTAGTTCACCAGCCAGTAGCAGGAGCCTTGCCAGTCCCACACCTTGATGGTCATGCCGTGTGTGGTCATGGTCTTGTCAGCGGGGCAGGTGCCGCCACCGAACCAGCTTTCAGGCGTGTAGACGATGTTCTTGGAGGTGCGCGGGATCTCGCCGGCAGGCACGTCCAGATCCGCGCAGTTCAGGCTGTCCGGGTTCTTGGCGCACTCGTCTGGCGGTGGCTCGTTTTCCTTGGTCTCGGTGCTGGTGGTGGTCTGGCCGTTCTCGTTCGTGATGGTGGTCACGGTGGTGGTGTAGCTGACCTGGTTGTTGTTGTAGGTGATGTTGTAGACGGTCTGCTTCTCAACTGTCCTGCCGCCCTCGGTAGTCGTGCTCTTGGAGCCTTGGACGGTCGAAGGGCCGGTCACCGTGGGAGTGGGGGCCGTAATCGTCTCGCCGGATTCCAGCGTCTGACGTACCACCTCAGGGAAATTCGACGAGCTGGGCCACCCAGACTCAGACGCGATCTTGTCCGCAAGCTGCTGCTGAGTCATAGGGACGGTGGCGTCAGGATTCGGGCTTACCGTACGCTGGAGAAAGTTATAGGCAAGCGAGTAAGGCGAAGTGGAGTAGACGTAGTAGCAGGCCGAGGCGTCCATGCTGTAGGAGGTGGAGGGCGCACCACCATGCTTGGCGTCTGCAATGGCCCTACCAGCCACACAGGCGGCAGCTTTGTCCTTGTGCCAATCCCCGACGCCTTGCAAGGTGGACGGGTCCCGTAGCTGGTACTGATAACAGGGGGAAGCGGTGCAGCGGTTGGGGTCAGGCCGGACGATAGACAGAGCGCCGGACTCGTCACGCGAGGCATCAAGGCCCATTTCCTTGATGAGGTCATAGACCGCAGAGCCGACCTGCAAAGGCCAAGCCACCTTGTAAATGAAGCGACCGACAGCAGCACCTAGAGAGGGTTTGTCAGGAATCACCCTCGCCGTGACGTCGATGACGTTGGATCCCAACGGCAGTTTGCCGGTGGCGCTGCCCTGCAGCGATCCATTGACGATGGCGTAGCCGGTGTTGCCGGCCGCTTTTGCGCCAGGTGTAGGCACGAACTGGGCGGAGGGCTGCATGGTGCCGCTGTCCCAGTCGATGCGCCAGCCGCTGGAGGCCTGCGCGGTGCTGAAGCCGGCGTGGGCTAGTGAAACGCAACCCAGAGCGAGAGCAGCAGCACACCCGCGACGTACAACTCGATAGAGGAAGGCATGGTCAGTCCTTGTCATGATTGCTGTCAAAGAGGCTTAGGAGCTTCTTGCCGCCGTAGATGACGATCAGGAAGGCGATGGAGAGGTAGAAGAGCTGCATCAGGTCGTTGATGCGCTCAGCTGAGGGTGGAGCTGGTTCGAGCTTTACTGTTAGTGTGAGAGTGCCCGAGCTTGTAGAAGTCGTTCCGGTTGCAGTACCTGTAGTGCCGCCCGTAGTAGTCGTTCCAGTACTTCCTGTGCCTGTTGTTCCTGTGGTTGAAGAAAAACCGCTGACAGAATTAATGGTGAACTGGGCTAAAGACGAGCTGGAAATCTTCCAGTAAACAATTGCAGAAGGAGTGACTGGATCAGTTGAACAAATAGAGCCGGTGGGAGGAGAAGAGAGTCCCCGCACAGTAGCCATAGAATTCAGCAAATCACTACACGCCGGAGAGCTCAGTGTGTACGAACGGCCATCACTAACAGCTACAGTGCCCACAAGTATGACCTCTTGTCGTAGCAGGCAAGCCCGCAAGGGCCTGCCTTGCAAATTTGAATTAGAACCAGCCCATCTTGCTGGCCAGCTTGCGCAGGCCCCACACGGCCACCATGGCGGCCATCACCATGCCGATCGCGCTGAGCAGGTCGGTCTTGGCCGTGTCCACGGCGGTGCTGACTTCAGTCGGCAGGGCAGCATGGGCGGCACCAGCGGCGACGGTCAACGATGCTGCAGCAGCCTTGAAAGGCGACAACACAACGTCAGCGGCCTTCTTGACCAAGGTAACAGCGCCGTTCCAGATTTTCTTAACGAGGTTCATTGAAAACTCCTTTAGGTTGAGACAGTGCAGGGATTGCACCCCATAGCCCACGGCGTGGGCTACAGGCTGGAATCACCGAGCCGCATAGAGGGTTGCAGTGCCGTCTCGGGCCTCTTCACGGTTCACCAGCTCACGAGCTACAGCCGCCGCAGCGGACATGAGCACGGCGGCAGGCAACTGGACGCAGCCGCCACCGATACCGCGCAAAGTGACGGTGAAAGGCTCGCCGGGATAGCTGAGCTTTGCGCCGGTCACGTCGCGCAGTTGTTCGGACGGGGAAAACGGCACGTACATCAGGCAGCCTTCTGGACGGCGGAGGGCGTGGGCTGAGCCAGGCCGATGGGCTTGACGCTCACGACCACGATCTGTTGCCCGCGCTTGGTGGCGCTGATCTCCATGGTCACCTCGGCGGTGATCGGGAAATCCAGGTGCATCAGAGGCTTAACGACAGTTGAATCCATGCACTTGTACTCAACCGTGCGGAAGCCCTTGTAGTTCGACTTGGTGCGGTCGAACGGCTCTTCGATAAAGAGCTGGCCCGAGTTGTAGACCTGTCCTTCGACTTCGCCGTCGAAGAAGCCCGCGCCTTTGATGATGCATTTTTGGTTGACATTCATGGATAACTCCTAGTGAGGTAGGTCAGGCGGCGACCCGATAGAAAACCCGCCAAGGCTTGCACGCTCCAGCCGCTTGGGTACACCTGGACGGGATAGGGAACTGAGAACCTCATCAGCCGTGAGCTGAGCACGCAGAACGTGCACGAGCTGGCCATAGGCTGATTTGGCATAGGTGACGAGCTGATCAAGGCTGATCGCGCCCTCCTTCTGGTGCGTCTTGATACGCTCGGCAGCGGCGTCAAGAATTCGCTCCAGGCAGCGGTACGCGCCCACGAAGTAGCTGTCGGGATTGATGAGGATGTCGAAGGGGATGTCGCGGTCGTTGTTGCGAATCTCGACTTCAAAGCGTGTCCACGAGCTGGCCTGATCGCCCAACTGCCGCCCCTTCTCGTAGCAGCGCAGCATCTTGCCGTTCTCACGGCGGCCCACTTCGAGAGTGCGGCCATGCTTGGGGTCTAGCCAGTCGCCTACGAGGCTATGGCGGGGCATCCTGCCGCCTGCATTGAAGTCACCGGCCTGATACCAGTGGACGGCATCCTCGACGGTGAACTCGCCATTGAGGGCATCGACTGCCAGGTCAACGCGGGTCAGTCGGGAATCGGGGAGCGACTGGAGAAGGTTGTGCAGGGAGTGCCAGGACAGGACGCGGGAGCAGCCAGCGCCGGATATGTCCAGTCGGGCCCGCCCGCCGTGGTGTGCGCCGCCGTAGTCCACGCGGGCCACGTGCACGGCTGAGCCGGATACCGGGACATAGAACCGGACAGCCCGCTCGTAGCCGAACATGCCATTAACTTCCTCGCCCATGACGCCGCCTAGATGGTCAGTCAGCCAGGTGTAAACGGTGGCGGGGATGTGTTCGTCCGGGTCGGGGTACCAGGTCAGGGTAAGCCAATCGACCTTTGCCCCCGTCTGGAGACTTTCCCCCCCTGTTAGAGCAGGGGGGCAGCGCTTCGCGCCGTCGCCCGCACGCGTGCGGCGCTGCGCTTGCCCGGTGCGGGCTTGGCGCTCGATCTGCAGCGCCTGCAGGAACGGGAGGGAGTTCGCCATACTGGTGACAGGTCTCAGCGGCTCATAGGCAGGTAGCGCAGACCGGGATTGGCCTGGGCTACCAGGAAGCGGGCAATGTCCGTCCAGGCGGCGGCATTGCGGTGTTCGCACCTGGTGCACTCTCCACGCCCAGCCGTAACCGGAGCCACCACAGCGACAGTGACGGCCGTTGAGGGCGGGAGAGTGCGTTCTGTGGGCCTTACGGCGGGTAGGTTTGGCATGGTGGCTCCTGAACAGCGAACACAGGTTGTGTTCAGAGCCAAACCTTATCGTGAATACACAATGTATTCACCAAAGACCCTAGAATGTGCTCAAGTTGTGTACAAAACGAAAGGAGCCTGCTATGCAAGCAACAATGCAGCTGCTTGAAAAAGCCCTAAAAGCACACCCAGTACCGTACTGGACAGAGAAGCTTGAGCTGTCGAGAACAGCGCTTCACACGTCCAAACAACGAGGACATCTAAGCCCCGCAATCGCTGGCCGTTTAGCTGAGTTTCTAGAGGAGGATGTAGACGGCTGGATTGTTATCGCAGCGCTGGAATCTGAGCGTGATAGCGCGTGCAAATCGCACATGCTCAAGCGGATGAAAGACCGCGTAAAGCGTTGATTTTACGAGGCTTTCGCCCGCCAGCGCCGGGCCGCGGCGAGCAGCAGCACGGCCAGGCCGACACCCCACAAGGGCCAGAGCCCGAAACGGGCGACCCAGCGGGCATACAGCGTGAGGCCGCTGTGGCCCTCGACCTCGCCCGTCAGCACCCCTTCGGTGTGGCGCGGCAGTTCGGCCAGCACGCGCGCCTCGTGGTCGATGATGGCGGTGGCGCCGGTGTTGGTGGCGCGCACGAAGGGACGGGCGAATTCCAGCGCGCGCATGCGCGAGATCTGCAGATGCTGGTCGATGGCCACCGTGTTGCCGAACCAGGCGATGTTGCTGACATTCACCAGCACGGTCGGGGCCCGGGCCACGTCGGCAAAGCGTGCGCCGAGTTCCTCGCCGAACAGGTCTTCGTAGCAGATGTTGGGCGCCAGCCGCTGGCCTTGCCACGCGAAGGTGGGCGCACGCAGCGGGCCGCGGTTGAAGTCCCCCAGCGGGATGTTCATCATGGCCGTGAACCACTTGAAGCCGGTCGGAATGAACTCGCCGAACGGCACCAGGTGGTACTTGTCATAGCGCCACGGTTGCACCTGCCCGGGTGCCAGGCCCACTACCGCATTGGTATAGCCCTCGCGCAGGCTGCCCCAGGGCATGCCGATCAGCGCCGCCTGCTCACCGCGGGCATAGCGTTGCACCACCGCATCCCAATAGCCGTCGGGCAGCTGTTGCGGCAACAGGGGTAGTGCCGTCTCGGGCGCCACCACCAGCGGCTCGCGCCGGTCGCGCAGTTGCGCGCCATACCAGCGCAGCGCCAGCGGCACGCCGGTGCCGGGCTGGAACTTCTCGTCCTGCGGGATGTTGCCCTGCAGCAGCGCCACCTGCAGCCGCCCGGTGCTCTCCGTGACCTGCGGCGTTCCCATCTGGTAGACCGAGGGCAGGGCCAGCACGGCCAGTGCGGCCACCCGTTGCCAGGGCCCGCAAGC
>CALRMF020000044.1:0-13887 GCA_943369035.1 Curvibacter sp. AEP1-3 | reverse complement strand
ATTGGTTGCTCATGTCAGTTCAGGTAGTTCGATCTCGCCCTGGAAAACCGTGGTGGCCGGTCCCGTCATCATCACCGGCGCCGCCTGGTCTTGGCGCATGCCGGCCCATTCAATCGTCAATACGCCGCCGCGCGTCTGCACGTCCACGCGCGCCTCCAGCAGGCCGAGGCGGATGCCCGCCACCACCGCAGCGCACGCCCCGGTGCCGCAGGCCAGCGTCTCGCCGGCACCGCGCTCCCAGACGCGCAGCTTGACGTGCGTGCGGTCCAGCACTTGCATGAAGCCAGCGTTGACGCGACGCGGAAAGCGCGGGTGGTGTTCGATCAGCAGGCCCTGGCCCAGCACCGGCGCCTGCTCCACATCGTCCACCACCTGCACCGCATGCGGGTTACCCATCGACACCACCGCTACAAAAACAGTAGCGTTCTGCGCTTGACCACCGAGGTCCAGAGGCCATTTTTGCCAGGAACCACTGGCCACCGGCGTCAGGCCGTTGGCATCGAAGGGAATGCGCGGCAGCTCGAACACCGGCGCGCCCATGTCCACCGTGACGCGGCCGTCGGCCTGTAGCCGCGGTTCGATCACGCCGGCCAGCGTCTGCACCCGGAGGGCGTCCTTGGCGGTCAAACCCTGGTCACGCACATAGCGCGCAAAGCAGCGCGCGCCGTTGCCGCACTGCTCAACCTCGGCGCCATCGGCGTTGTGGATCACGTACTCGAAGTCGACGCCGGCCTGCGGCGCCGGCCGCACCGTCAGGATCTGGTCGGCGCCGACGCCGAAATGGCGGTCGGCCAGCCAGCGGTACTGGGCCGTCGTGAGACCGAGCCGCCCGCGCGTCTCGTCCAGCACGACGAAGTCGTTGCCAGCCCCCTGCATTTTGGTGAAGCGGATACGCATGGCGGCAAATTATCCGCTCATTTCACCCCTGCCCCTACTCGGGCGGGCGCCTTGCGTCGCGCTGCTGCACCCCTTGGTCGACGTCGTTTGGCGGCACAATGCCATGCATGCCTCGCCTCAACCAGCTTCTGCACCCGCAGCGTGAACCTGTCCCCCTCTGGCATGCCGCCACGGTGCTGCTGCTGCGCGACGGTGCGCAGGGCCCGGAGGTGCTGATGACGCGTCGCTCCATGAGTGCCAGCTTCGCTCCCGGCGCCTACGTGTTTCCTGGTGGCGGCATCGAGGACAGCGACGCGCAGGCGCATGCCCAGGCGCGGCGCCGCACCGGCCAGGGCGATGCGCACCTGACGCAGGCGATTGCCGCCATCCGCGAGAGCTTCGAAGAGCTCGGCATCCTGCTGGCACGCCGAGCCGATGGCTCGCCGGTCGACGCCGGCGACGTGGCCCAGCTCGACCGCCGGGCCAACCTGCTGTCGCAGTGCCGCCAGCACGGCCTGACGCTCGCAGCCGACGAGGTCTTTGTACTGGCACGCTGGATCACCGACCGCGACCTGCCGCGCCGCTTCGACGTGCCCTTCCTGGTGGCACGCATGCCTGCCGACCAAGCGCCAGTGGCCGACGACCACGAGCAGTTCGACCCGGTCTGGGTGCGCCCGGCCGATGCCCTGGCGCGCCACCGCGACGGCAACTTCTTCATGATCTTCCCCACCGTGCGCACACTGGAACGGCTGCAGCACTACCCAGACGTGGCCGCCGTGCTGCAGGCCTGCGCCGCCACCGAGGAGCCCTTGTGGACCAGCTGCCCGCGCGCCGGCCGAAAGGGTGGCCACGAGGCGCGCTACATGGAGGACGACGCCCCCTACGGCGAGCTGGCCCTGGTCTGCCCCGACGGCCAGATCCTGCACCACCTCGACTGGCAATGCGAGCAGCCGGTGCCGCTGCTGAAGAACGTGCAGCGCCTGACCGCGGCCAACCCGGGCGTGATGACCGGCCCCGGCACCAACAGCTACCTGGTGGGCGACCCGCGCACCGGCTACATCGTGATCGACCCTGGTCCGGACGATGCCGCGCACCTCGAACGCCTGTGGCGCGCCGCCGGCGGCGACATCCGCGCCATCGTCTGCACCCACTCCCACCCGGACCACGCGCCCGGTGCCCGGCCGTTGCAAGCCCTATGCCTGGCCGCCGGCGCGCCACACGGCACCCCGCCAGTCTTGGGCCTGCCCTCGGCGCCAACCGCCAACGCGGCAAGCCACTTCGTGCCCGACCGGTCGCTACAACATCAGGAGCTGCTCAGGCTTGCCCCGCAAGGGCTGGAGCCCGAGTTGACGCATACCCTGCAGGTGCTGCACACGCCCGGCCATGCCGCCAACCACCTGTGTCTGGTGCTGGTGGAAGACGGCCTGCTGTTCTCGGGTGACCACATCCTCAACGGCAGCACGACGGTGGTGAACCCGCCCGACGGCCACATGACGGCCTACCTCGACTCGCTGGACCTGCTCGACGACGCCTGCGCTGAGCACGGCATCGACTTCATCCTGCCGGCGCACGGCTACGTGCTGGGCGAGGCGCGCAGCGCCATCGCCCGCCTGCGCGCCCACCGCCTGCAGCGCGAGGCCAAGGTGCTGCGCGCCATGCAGGCACTGCCCGACGGTACGTTGGACGACTGGGTGGCCCGCGCGTACGACGATGTGCCCGAGCGCATCTGGCCGGTGGCCAGGCGTTCGCTGCTGGCCCATGTGGAGCGCCTGCAGGCGCTGCCGCCGGGCAATGACTGACGAAGCAAAGCCCGAAGGCGTGCGCCTGGCGCGGCGCGTGGCGGAACTGGCCGGCTGTTCGCGCCGTGAGGCCGAGCTCTACATCGAAGGCGGCTGGGTCCGCGTGGACGGCGAAGTGGTGGAAACACCGCAGTGCCGCGTGCTGGACCAGACGGTCGAACTCGACCCGGCGGCGCGTCGCCAGCCGGTCACGGCGCCGGCGCCCGTCACCTTCGTGCTGCACAAGCCGGCGGGCGTCGATGCCACAGCCGCCGCCGGCGATCTGCTGCGCCCGGAACAGCGCGACCCCCATGACCGCTCGGGCATCCGCCCGCTGCAGCGCCACCTGCGCGGCCTGGAACTCGTGTCCCCGCTGGAGACCGCTGCCAGCGGCCTGCTGGTCTACACCCAGGACTGGCGCGTGAGGCGCAAGCTGGTGGACGACGGCGAGCTGGTGGAACACGAAGTGATGGTGGACGTGCGCGGTACCGTGTCACCCGAAGCGCTGCAGCGGCTGAATCAGGCGCCGGCGCGCGTCAGCGTGAACCGGCAGACCGGCGGCATCACCGGCCTGCGCTTTGCCCTCAAGGGCTACCGTCCCGGTCAGCTGGCGCAGCGGTGTACGGCGGCCGGCCTGGACATCCTGGCCATCAAACGTCTGCGCATCGGACGCCTGCCGCTGGCCGGTCTGCCCGAAGGGCGGTGGCGCTACCTGATGCCCTACGAGCGCTTCTGAACCACAGGCTCAGGCGTGGAACAGGCGGCCGCGCGCGGCCTGCGTGATGGCCGCCACCGCCGGGTGCTTGATGCGCCGCTCCACCGAGACGGCGAAGAACTCCTCTTCCAGCTCGTCGCTGCGGCCGATCACCTCCACACCGTAGTGCGTCACCGTCTCGGCTTCCAGCACACTGGGGGACATGAAGACACCACGGCCCTCGCGGCCAAAGGCGGTCATCAGCGCACCGTCGTCAAACTCGCCGACGATGCGCGGCTGGATCTGCTGCCGCGCCAGCCAGCCGTCGAGCTGCTGGCGCACGGAGGAAGCCGCGCCCTGGATCAGCATCGGCGCCCCGTGCAGACAGTGCGGAAACGTGCCCTGCAGCTGCTTTTTCAGCGCCGGCGCGCAGAAGAAGCTCATGCTCGACGTGCCCAGTGCGTGGTTGAAGGCCTTCACACTGATGCGCCGCGTCAGCGGCTCGTCGGCAATCACCAGGTCGAGCCGGTGCAGCGCCAGCTGCGCCAGCAGGTCGGGGAACTTGCCTTCGCTGCCGATCAGGCGCACCGGCACCTCTAGGTCCATGGCCGGCTCCAGCAGCCGGTAGGCTACCGACTTGGCCACCGAGTCGGCCACGCCGACGCGGAAATCCAGCACCCGCGGGCCACTGCGTGGCTGGCGCATGGCGGCCTCCAGCTCGGCCCCCAGCGCAAAGATGTCGTCGGCATAGTCCAGCGCCACGCGTCCGTCCTCCGTCAACTCCAGCTCGCGGCCGCTCTTGCGGAACAGCTTGCGGCCCAGCCGTTCCTCCAGCAATTTGATCTGGCCCGACAGGGTCTGGGGGGTAGTGTGTAACTGCTCACCAGCGCGGACAACTCCACCAGATCGAGCTACGACCCAGAAGTAGTGCAGATGCTTGAAATTCATGGCTGCTCCATATTTCGATTTTCTCGAACTATTTTCATTAAAAATACGAATTTACGCAAAGCGATGAAATCCCTACAGTGCATGGGTCGGATCAACTGATCCGTCATCAACTGATGCGAAAGGAATCGCCATGCGTTTGAGCACCAAAAGCCGTTTTGCCGTCGCTGCCATGATCGACCTGGCCCTGCGCGAGCAGCAGGGCCCTGTGGCCCTGGGCTCCATCGGGGTGCGACTGCAGATTTCGCTGTCTTACCTTGAACAGCTGTTCAGCAAGCTGCGTCAGCAGGGACTGGTGGAAAGCACCCGCGGCCCCGGCGGCGGCTACACGCTGGGCCGGCTGCCGCAGGCCATCAGCGTGGCCGACATCATCAGTGCGGTGGAGGGCAGCCGCGCGCTGGAGAACGAAAGCAGCAAGGGCGCCGGCGAGGCCGGCTGCGCCATGACGCAGGAGTTGTGGGCCAGCCTGAGCAACCGCATGATGGAGCACCTGCAGTCCATCACGCTGCGCCAGCTCTGCGAGGAGCAGCATGCCAAGGGGGTGCGGGTGGAAGCACGGCCGTCCAACAAGCGAGGCGTCTTCGTGCAACCCAAACCGGCGCCGTTGAAAGTGACCGCCCCGAACTCGGTGTTCGCCCTGGCCGGCGCCTTGAGCGGCCGCTGAGAAGCCCCCCTGAGTCGCTGCGCGTCTTCCCCCTCTTTCGCCTTCGGCGGGAGGGGGACCACGCCGACGACCCGGCCAAGCCGGTTCCGTGGTGCGACCGGGCTATGCGCCTCCCCGCTTCATGCGCCATGGGTGGCGCGGCGCGTCAATGACAACTGAAAGTGCGTCGTGCCGCTCATTGCGGTACGCAGATAAAAGTGTGAAGTCAGCCGATAAGCCGGATTCTGTGCGCCGGGGTTACCCCCGGTGTGACCGCCATTAATCTGGGCCGGGGGTCGCCCCACCGGCTCGGTGCTACCTACCCGCACACTCCGCGGGCCGCGTCAACGTGTGCCTCCGTGGTATTGCTGCGCGTAGAGATTGCCCGTTTCACCCGTCGCCGGTTGCCCGGCGACGACTCGTCTCTGTTGCTCTGATCCTCACCTCACGGTGGAGAGGTGTTACCTCCTACGCTGCCCTGTGCAGTCCGGACGTTCCTCCAGTGCCGTGTTTCCACGCTTGCACCAGCGGCGGTCTGGCTGACTTCACGGTATCGATTATCCCCGCAGCCGCGATTTCCTGCTCGCGCGTATCATGGCGCCCTTCTTCTGCTTGATCGCTACAAGCCATGATCCGACTGACCGAACTCAAGCTGCCGCTGGCAGCACTACCCCTGCCCGAGCGGCGCGCCGCCGATGCGCCCGCCGAGACCGAGGCCGACCGTGTGCCGGCCCCCCACCCCATCGCCCAGCTGCGTCAACTCGCCGCCACCACGCTGGGCATTACGGAGGCCGAGATCGCCGAACTGCAGGTCTACAAACGCAGCTTCGACGCACGCAAGCCGGATCTGCAGGCGGTCTACATCGTCGATCTGCAGCTCACCGAGCCGGCGCAGGAAGCCGCGCTGCTGCAGCGGCACGCCAAGCACCCGCATATTGGCCCCAGCCCCGACCTGGCCTACCACCCTGTCACGCAAGCGCCGGCCGGCCTGCAGGAACGCCCGGTGGTGGTGGGCTTCGGCCCCTGCGGTATCTTCGCCGCGCTGCTGCTGGCGCAGATGGGGTTCAAGCCCATCGTGCTGGAGCGCGGCCGCACGGTGCGCCAGCGCACCAAGGACACCTGGGGCCTGTGGCGCAAGAAGGTGCTGACGCCCGAGTCCAACGTGCAGTTCGGCGAAGGCGGCGCCGGGACGTTTTCCGACGGCAAGCTCTACAGCCAGATCAAGGACCCGCGCTACCTCGGGCGCAAGGTGATGAACGAGTTCGTGCAGGCCGGGGCGCCGGAGGAAATCCTGGTCGAGGCTCATCCGCACATCGGCACATTCAAGCTGGTCAAGGTGGTGGAGAGCATCCGCGAACAGATCATCGCCCTGGGCGGTGAGATCCGCTTCGAGCAGCGCGTGACGGAGGTGCTGATCCGCGACGGCCAACTGCAGGGGCTGCAGGTGCTGGACCAAGCCACCGGCAAGCATTACGAATTGCCGGCACACCATGTGGTGATGGCACTGGGCCACAGCTCACGTGACACCTTCGCCATGCTGTGGGACCGCGGCGTGGCCATGGAGGCCAAGCCTTTCTCGGTCGGCTTCCGCATCGAGCACCCCCAGGGCGTGATCGACCGCGCCCGCTGGGGCCGCCATGCCGGCCATCCGCTGCTCGGCGCCGCGGACTACAAGCTGGTGCACCATGCCAAGAACGGCCGCGCCGTCTACAGCTTCTGCATGTGCCCGGGTGGCACCGTGGTGGCCGCCACCTCGGAGCCGGGTCGCGTGGTGACCAACGGCATGAGCCAGTATTCGCGTAACGAGCGCAACGCCAATGCGGGCATCGTGGTCGGTATCGAGCCGGCCGATTTTCTCGATGGCATCGCCGACATCGCCGATTGGCAGGCGGCCTTCGGCGCCGAGGATGGCACGCGTTTTGCTGCCCAGGCGACCGAGATGGCACGCCGGCAGCCGCGTCAGTACCACCCGCTGGCGGGCATCGTGCTGCAGCGCCGGCTGGAAGCGCATGCCTATGAGCTGGGTGGCCGCAACTACGAGGCGCCAGGCCAGTTGGTAGGCGACTTCATCGCGGGCAAACCGTCGACGGATTTCGGCAGCGTGCTGCCGTCCTACAAACCGGGAGTGCACTTGGGCAGCTTGGACAGCGCCCTGCCCGCCTATGCCGTCGAGGCCATGCGCGAGGCCCTGCCGGCCTTCGGCCGCAAGATCAAGGGTTTCGACATGCCCGACGCCGTGTTGACCGGCGTCGAGACCCGCACCTCGTCGCCACTGCGCATTCCGCGCGGCGAGGACTACCAGAGCCTGAACGTGCGCGGCCTCTACCCGGCCGGCGAGGGGGCCGGCTACGCCGGCGGCATCCTGTCAGCCGGCGTGGACGGCATCAAGGTGGCCGAGGCGGTAGCGCTCGACCTGGTGCGCGCCGCCTAAGGGCTGCGCGGCGCCTCGGGCGGCCGGGGCCGGCGAACCCGTGGCGGCGGCGGATCGTCGGAGCCAGGTGGTGCCGGCAAGGCCTCGGCGCCACAGGCGGCGCGTACGGCCGCGCCTTGCACGGTCAGCGGGTACTGTGATTCTTCCATCACATAGCGCGACTTGAACTCGTTGTACTCGGCCCAGGCCTCTTCGCAGGCCCGAACCTGCTCGGGCGTCGGCACCGCGCCCTGCTGCGGCACCTGCGCCCAGGCCAGCGACGCCATCAACAACAGTGACAGGCAGCAACCCGCGCGCAACGGCAACTGTGTCATGAACCTTCCTCTCCTTCCCTCTGCACCGGTCGACCTCGCCATTGCCTGATGAAGTCGACAAAACCGTCTGCCGGCATCGGCCGCGCCAAACAATAACCTTGCGCCTCGTCGCAACCGAAAGCCTGCAGCCGCGCCAGCAGGCCGGCATCCTCCACGCCTTCGGCGATGGTGCGCAGGCTCAGGCTGCGCGCCATCTGGATGATGGCACGGATGATGGCAGCATCGTCCTCGTCGGTGGCCAGGTCGCGGATGAAGGAACGGTCGATCTTGAGCTTGTCGACCTCGAAACGCTTGAGGTAGGACAGGCTGGAGTAGCCGGTGCCGAAGTCGTCGATCGACAGCGTCACACCCAGCCGCTTGAGCCGCTGCACCGTGGCCAGCACCTGCTCCGTGTTGTGGATCAGGACCGACTCCGTCAATTCCAGCTCCAGCCGGTGCGGATCGAGGCCGCTGTCGTCCAGGGCGCGCGTCACCTTGTGCTCGACGTCACCGCGCTTGAACTCCACCGCCGACAGGTTGACGGCCATCACCAGGTCCGGCAGGCCGGCGCGCTGCCAGGCCACGGCCTGGCGACAGGCCTGCTGGATCACCCAGTCGCCGATCGGCACGATCAGGCCGCTGTCCTCGGCCACCGGAATGAAGCGCGCCGGAACAATCATTCCCCGCTCAGGATGGTTCCAGCGCAGCAGCGCCTCCACCCCCACCACCCGCCCGCTGGCGAGTTCAATCTGCGGCTGGTAGTGCAGCTCGAACTCGCCGCGCTCCAGCGCCCGGCGCAGGCCGCTCTTGAGGCGCAGGTGCTCGACGGCGGTGACGTTCATCTGCGCGTCGAAGAAGCGGTAGCCGTTGCGCCCGGCGTCCTTGGCCTGGTACATGGCAGTGTCGGCCTTCTTGAGCAGGGTGTCGAAATCGCGGCCGTCGTCCGGGTAGAGGGCGATGCCGATAGAAGCCGAGGTAGTGAGCTCGTGGCCGTCGAGCTCGAACGGCAGCTGCAGCTGGTCGCGGATCTTGAGCAGCACGGGCGTGATGGCATCCATGCCGCGCAGATCCGGCAGCACCACCAGAAACTCGTCCCCCCCCTGGCGACTGACGGTGTCGGACTCGCGCACGCAGCCGAGCAGGCGCTGGGCGACCTCCTTGAGCAGCGCATCGCCCACCGCATGGCCGAGCGAATCGTTGATGGTCTTGAAGTTGTCCAGATCGAGAAACAGCAGGGCGATCTGGCTGCCGGTGCGGTCGGCCTGGTGCGTCGCCTGACTGAAACGGTCCAGCAGCAGCAGACGGTTCGGCAGGCCGGTCAGCACATCGCGGTAGGCCAGGAACTCGATGCGCTTCTCGGCGGCCTTGCGTTCGGAAATGTCCGATGCAATCGCCAGGTAGCCGGTCACGGCGCCGCTGGCATCGCGTAGCGGCGCCAGTGTCGTGCTGAGGTCGAACAGCGTACCGTCCTTGCGCTGGCGCTGCACCTCCAGGTTGATCAGGCTCTCGCCGGCCAGCACCCGATCACGCAGCGCCTTGGTCTCGCGCTCCCGGCCGGCCGGCACCGTCAACAGCGGCTTGCCGACGATCTGCTCGGCGCGCCAGCCGAACAGCTTCTCGGCAGCCGGGTTCCAGGCGGTGACGACGCCGTAGCGGTCGCGGGTGTAGATGGCAAACGGCGAGGAGCGCACGATGGTCTGGTTGAGCTGCTTCTCGTCTTCCAGTGTCCGGTTCGCCTGTTCCAGCGCCTGCAGGGCGGCGGCCTGCCGGCGCCAGGCGCGCTGCACCAGCCAGGCCACACCCAGGCTCAGGAACACGAACAGCAACACGATGGTGATGGCTTTGGCCGCCTCCTGGTACCAGCCCGCCAGGTAATCGTCTGCTCCCATGCCCAGCACGAGATAAAGCCGGGTGCCCGGGATCTGCCGGAAGGAGGAAATCCGTTCGACGTGGTCGACGATGGAGGTGGCCTTGTAGGTGCCGCTGGTCTGGCCGCCAAGGATGCGCTGGTGCAACTCGCCCGAGCCGAAGGGCATGCCGACGGCGGCTGCAGTCCCGGCGGGCTCGGGATGCCGCACGATAAGCCGGAAATCGGCATCGAACAGGGTGAACGATCCCTGCGCGCCCATCTGCAGGGGCAGGAACTGCGCAGTGAAATAGGTCAGCGGCACGGTGCCGACCACGACGCCAGCGAAGCGGCCATCCGCCAGCCGGACCGGCCGTGCCAGCGAAATGCCCCACTTGCCACTGACGCGCCCCTGCACGGGCCGCCCGATCACCAGGCCGGCCTGCGGCTGCGACCGGAGTTGCTGGAAGTAACCACGATCGGCAATGCTGATGCGGCTGGTGGCGTCCACACCCGTGCCATGGGTCATCAGTCCCTCGGCGTTGGCCAGCCGCAGGCCGTCGAGCTCCGGCACCTGCGCACGCTGTTGCTCGATCAGCTGGTTGAGCCGTTGCGCGTCGCCGCCGCCAGCCCGCCGCGCGGCTTCGCTGGCCACGGTCTGCAGCGCGAGATCGACCAGGCGAATGGTCGCCAGGACATCGTGCTCCATCAGCCGCGCAAGATTGCCCACCGTGGCCGAAGTGGCGGCCTCGAACTGCTGCCGGCTCTGCAGCAGCGCCCAGGCGGCAAATCCCATCAGCACCAGATTGAGCACCACGACTGCGAGCCACAGGCGCGCCACGAAGCTGCGCGGACTGCGGAACTCGCCAGTACGTGAGGACTGGGTCTGCATGACGGTCGCCGGACGGCGGCCTCCTTTCCTGCATGGTCGGTGCAGAGCCATTGTCGGCGCCGCACCGCAAGGATGCAAGAACGCCCCTGCGGCCCGGCTGGGCATGAAAAAACCCCGCGCAGCGTCACGCTGCGCGGGGTTATGGCAAGGCGGTCGCGCGTCAGCCTTGCATGTTCTGCAGCGCCGCAATGCGTTCTTCGATGGGCGGGTGGGTCGAGAACAACTGGCCAATGCCGCCGGCAATGCCCATGGCAGCCATGCTCTTGGGCAACTCGGCCGCGTGCAGGCCACCCAGGCGGGCCAGGGCGTTGATCATCGGCTGGCGACGGCCCATGAGCTGGGCGGCTCCCGCATCGGCACGGAACTCGCGCTGGCGCGAGAACCAGGCCACGATGATGGCAGCCAGGAAGCCGAGCACGATGTCGAGCACGATGGTGGTGACCATGTAGCCGATGCCGGGGCCGCTGCTCTCCTCGTCGTTGCGACGCAGGAAGCTGTCGACCGCATAGCCGATGACGCGGCTCAGGAAGACGACGAAGGTGTTCATCACGCCCTGGATCAGCGTCATGGTGACCATGTCGCCGTTGGCGATGTGCGCCACCTCGTGGCCGATCACGGCCTCGACTTCCTCGCGCGTCATGTTCTGCAGCAGGCCGGTGGACACCGCCACCAGGGCCGAGTTCTTGAAGGCGCCGGTGGCAAAGGCGTTCGGGTCACCTTCGAAGATGCCGACTTCGGGCATGCCGATGCCGGCCTGGTCGGCGAACTTGCGAACGGTGTTGACGATCCAGGCCTCGTCCGGCGACTGCGGCTGCTCAATCACGCGCACCCCGGCGCTCCACTTCGCCACCGGCTTGCTGATCAGCAGCGAGAAGATGGCGCCGCCGAAACCCATCACCAGCGCAAAGCCGAGCAGGGCACCCAGGTTCAGGCCGTTGGCCGTCAGGTAGCGGTTGACGCCGAGCAGGCTGGCCACGATGCCCAGCACCACCACGACGGCAAGGTTGGTCAGAACGAACAGAACGATGCGTTTCATGGTTTCCTTCAAAGACAGCCCGACGAACGCGGGCCGTTGGCGCGAATGGTAAGGGCGAAAACAGCGGATTCAAGCCGGTGTGGCGCAATTCCCCTGCGCTTGTAGCGAAATGCCCGGCGGCACAGTGTTCAGGATGTAGCGGCCGGCCGCAGCGGCCGGAACACCTGGGCGTCGTCATAAAAAGCCGGCGCCTCGTTGGCCGGCCACCAACCCGGCACCCCCAGCACCGGCAGCGGCACGAAAGGCTTGCCCGCCAGCTTGGGCGCCGTCAGGTCCTGCGCCAGCCAGGCGTCCAGATCCGCTATCGAATCTGTAGCTGGATGCGCCCGGTAGACATGGGCGGTGATCGGTTTTCGTGCCTGGACCAGCTTCTCCAGCAAGGCATGGCCGAACAGCACGATCCAGGCCTGCGCCCACAAGGGCCGCAACTCGCCAAACAGCCGCGGCCAGTCGCGCGCCGCCAACGCGTTCCAGAGCGCGTCGGGCGCGCGCAGCAGCGCGGCGTTCTCGTCGAACACCGTGAGCGCGTCGCGCACCGGGCCGCGCACCGCCTGCACACCGTCAGCGGCAATCTGTGCCGCCTGCAACCGGTTGAGTTGGCGCTTGCTCAAGGGAAAGTGGCGCCAGATCAGGCCGTTGAAGAAGTCGTGCAGGCCGTCGCGCGTCGGAACCGCGCCCTGCTCGAAGATAAACTGCTCGTAGGCCATGCCCGCCGGTAACTCGGCCTGCGGCACGAAGCGCACCGGCATGGCCAAGTCGTTGCTGAGGGCCACCGCACAACTGGCACCCTGCATGACCTGCTGCGCCAGCGGCTCACCCACGGCACGGTAAGGCTCCAACCAGGGCGCCTGCCAGTCGATCTTGTCTAGACCATGCGCCACGGCAGCGACTCGCCGGAACGCAGCGGCTTGAGCTCGGCCTGACCGAAGGGAAAGCTCTCCGGCGGCGTCCAGGACTCGCGCTTGAGGGTGATGGTGCCGGTGTTGCGCGGCAGACCGTAGAAGTCGGCGCCATGGAAGCTGGCAAAGCCCTCCAGCTTGTCGAGCGCGCCGGCGGCATCAAACGCTTCGGCATACATCTCGATCGCGGCGTGCGCGGTGTAGCAGCCGGCGCAGCCGGTGGCGTGCTCCTTCAGGTGCACCGGGTGCGGCGCGCTGTCGGTACCGAGGAAAAACTTCGGGCTGCCGCTGGTGGCGGCGGCGACCAGCGCCTGGCGATGCACCTCGCGCTTGAGCACCGGCAGGCAGTAGTAGTGCGGCCGGATGCCGCCGGTGAAGATGGCGTTGCGGTTGTACAGCAGGTGGTGCGCGGTGATGGTGGCACCCAGGTAGCGGTCACTCTCGGCCACGTACTGCGCGGCCTCCCTGGTGGTGATGTGCTCGAACACGATCTTCAGTTCGGGGAAGTCGCGTCGCAGCGGCTGAAGCTGCTGCTCGATGAAGACCGCCTCGCGGTCGAACAGGTCAATCTCAGGCGAGGTGACCTCGCCATGCACCAGCAGCAGCAGGCCGGCACGCTGCATGGCCTCCAGGGTCTTGTAGGTCTTGCGCAGGTCGGTCACGCCGGCATCGCTGTTGGTGGTGGCGCCGGCCGGGTAGAGCTTGCAGGCCACAACGCCGGCGTCCCGGGCGCGCGCGATCTCGTCGGGCGGCAGGTTGTCGGTGAGGTACAGCGTCATCAGCGGCTCGAATGCCACGCCGGCCGGCACCGCGGCCAGGATGCGACGCTTGTAGTCGAGCGCCTGCGCCGCCGTGGTCACCGGCGGCTTGAGGTTGGGCATGATGATGGCGCGGCCGAACTGGTGCGCCGTGTGCGGCACCACGGTGTGCAGCGGCTCGCCGTCGCGCACGTGCAGGTGCCAGTCGTCGGGGCGGGTCAGGGTCAGGGTATCCATGGCCCGATTGTCTCACCCTCCCCGCACGATGGCCCTGTACGCGGGCGCGGCCTCACATCGTGTAGTGGCCGTTGGCCTCGGGCTGGAACAGGATCTCCAGCAGGCGCAGGGCGTGCTGCCGGCCGTCCGGCGTCTGCCAGCGGGCCTCCTCGCCCACCGACAGGCCCAGCAGGCTGGTGCCCGCCGGCGACAGCACCGAGACGAAGCCACGGGCCGGGTCGGCGTCGGCCGGGTAGCACAGTGTGAGCTCACGCGGCTCGTGCGTGGCCAGGTCCACCAGTCGCAGCCGCGAATGCATGGTGGCGACATGGGCCGGCACCTCGCGCGGCGGCACCAGATCGGCCTCGCTGAGCAGTTCAGCCAGCGGCCCCGGGACACCCTGCTGCGGCAACAGCTTGCGGATGCGCGCGTGGTCGAGTTCGCTCAAGAGGCGAAGGGAGGAAGGGAAGGTCATGGATGCGCTCCTGGATCAATGACCCCGGGACATGCCGGGGCCGGGCTGCGCCTGGCGGGGCCCGGTGATCCAGAAAAAGGCGCGAGAAAATCTGTGGGGGAGGGA
>CALRMF020000043.1:0-13917 GCA_943369035.1 Curvibacter sp. AEP1-3 | reverse complement strand
GCCACCATCGCCCCAGAGGTGCTGCAACAGGCTGCCGGCGAAATGCTGGACTGGCATGGCAGCGGCATGGGTGTGATGGAGATGAGCCACCGTGGCAAGGAATTCATTTCCATCTATGAGCAGGCGCAGGCGGACCTGCGCGAGCTGCTGGCGGTACCGCAGAACTTTCGCATCCTGTTCATGCAGGGTGGTGGCCTGGCAGAAAACGCCATCGTGCCGCTCAACCTTTCGCGTGGCGGCACCATGGATTTCGTCCTGACGGGCACCTGGAGCCAGAAGTCGCAGAAAGAAGCCCGCAAGTTTGGCCAGGTGCATATCGCCGCGACGGACGAGGCCAATGGCTTTACCCACATCCCGCCGACGGCAAGTTGGAAGCTCAGTGCCGACGCCAGCTACGTGCACATCTGCTCCAACGAAACCATCCATGGCGTCGAGTTCCATGAGCTTCCCGACCTGAAGGCCTTGGGTTCCAACGCACCGCTGGTGATCGACTTCTCCTCTCAGGTTGCCTCGCGCCCGGTGGACTGGTCACGCGTCGGCCTGGCTTTCGGTGGCGCGCAGAAGAACATCGGCCCGGCGGGCCTGACACTGGTGATCGTGCGCGAAGACCTGTTGGGCCGTGCCCTGTCGGTCTGCCCGAGCGCCTTCGACTACAAGACGGTGGCCGACAACGACTCCATGTTCAACACGCCGCCAACCTATGCCATTTACATGGCCGGGCTGATCTTCCAGTGGCTCAAGCGCCAGGGCGGCGTGGCTGCCATCGAGGCACGCAATGTTGCCAAGGCGCGGCTGCTGTACGACTACATCGATGGCTCGCAGCTCTACGTCAACAAGGTTGATCCGGCCTGTCGCTCGCGCATGAACGTGCCCTTCTTCCTGCGTGACGAGTCGCGCAACGAGGCCTTCCTGGCGGGTGCCAAGGCAGCCGGCCTGCTGCAGCTCAAGGGCCACAAGTCGGTCGGTGGCATGCGCGCCAGCATCTACAACGCCATGCCGCTCGAAGGCGTGCAGGCGCTGGTTGATTACATGCAAGAATTCCAACGCACCCAGGCCTGAGAGCCAGCACTGTCACTTCCATGGCCAAGACCCTCCCCGAACTGCGCACCCAGATTGACGCCCTGGATCAGGAACTGCTGGCCCTGCTCAACCGCCGCGCCGCCCTGGCCCACGAGGTGGGCGAGATCAAGCGCGTGGAAGGCTCCGTGGTCTTCCGCCCCGAACGCGAGGCCCAGGTCATCGCCGGCCTGCAGGCCGTCAACCCGGGCCCGCTCAAACGCGACAGTGTGGCCACCATCTGGCGCGAAATCATGTCGGCCTGCCGCGCCCTGGAGGCGCCGCAGCGCGTGGCCTACTTAGGCCCGGCGGGCACTTTCAGCGAACAGGCGGCGTTGCAGTTCTTCGGCTCCAGCATCGAGCGCATGCCGTGCGGCAGCATCGACGAGGTGTTCCGTGCCACCGCTGCCGGCAGCGCCCAGTACGGCGTGGTGCCGATGGAGAACTCCACCGAAGGCATGGTGTCGCGCTCGCTCGACCTGTTCCTGAATTCACCCCTGCATGTGATCGGTGAGACCAGCCTGCTGGTGCGCCACAACCTGCTGCGGCTGAGCGATACGCTCGAGGGCATCGAGGCCGTCTATGCCCATCCCCAAGCCCTGGCGCAATGTCAGAACTGGCTGAACACGCATCTGCCACACGCCGAACGCCATGCCGCGTCCAGCAATGCCGAAGGCGCGCGCCTGGCCGCCACCAACCCGGCGTGGGCGGGCATCGCCAGCGAACGCGCAGGTAGCGAATTCGGCCTGCACGTGGTGGCGCATGCCATCCAGGACGACGCCTACAACCGCACCCGCTTCGCGGTGGTCTGCCTGCCGCAGACCATGCCAACGCCGGATGCCTCAGGCAAGGACTGCGTGAGCTTGATCGTCTCGGTGCCCAACCGCCCCGGCGCCGTGCACGACCTGCTGGTGCCACTGAAGAAGCATGGCGTGTCCATGACGCGCTTCGAATCGCGCCCGGCCCGCTCGGGCCAGTGGGAGTACTACTTCTACATCGACATCCAGGGCCATCTGTCGCAGCCCCATGTCGCCGCGGCACTGCAGGAGTTGCAGGGGCTGTGCGCGTTCTACAAGGTACTCGGGACCTATCCCGTTTCTGAATGATGTTTGAACAGCTGGGTCTGATCGGCTGTGGCCTGATGGGCGGCTCGTTCGCGTTGGCGCTCAAGCGCGCCGGTCTCGTCAAGCGCGTCGTGGGCTACAGCAAGTCGCCCTCCACCACGGAGCGCGCGCGCCAGCTCGGGGTCATCGACGTGGAGGCACCGTCTGCCCTGCTGGCCGTCTCAGGCGCCGACATCGTGCTGGTCGCGGTGCCGGTGGCCGCCACCGAAGCCACCTTCAAGGCCATCCGGCATCTGGTCACGCCCCAGATGCTGATCATGGACGTCGGCTCCACCAAGCGCGATGTCATCGATGCGGGCCGTCGCGCCTTGCGCGACCACGTCGGATCCTTCGTGCCGGCGCATCCGATCGCCGGCAAGGAAGTGTCCGGCGTCGAACATGCCGACCCCGACCTCTATGCCGGCAAGCAGGTGATCCTGACGCCCATCGAGCGCACCCGGTCGGTCCAGCTGCAGCAGGCCGTCGACGTCTGGACGGCCCTCGGGTGTCGGGTCCAGAAGATGACGCCGGAGGCGCACGACGCGGCCTTTGCGGCGGTCAGCCATCTACCGCACCTGATCGCCTTCGCGCTGATGAATGCCATCAGCAGCCAACCACAGGGGCAGGACTTCCTCAGCCTGGCCGGACCGGGTTTCCGCGACTTCACCCGCATCGCGGCCAGCGACCCGCAGGTCTGGCGCGACATCCTGCTGTCCAACCGCGAGGAACTGCTGGCCCAGTCTCGGGGTTTTCAGTACCAGCTGCGCACGCTTGAGCGCCTGATCTCCAGCGGCGACGCTGCAGCGCTGGAAGGCCTGATCGACCAGGCCAGCCGGGCCCGCGCCGGCTGGAGCATGAACAAGTTCCAGAAATAATGTTTGCCACCGAGTTTCTCGACCTTCCGCCGCTGGTCGGCGCCCAGGGCCGCGTGGCCCTGCCCGGCTCCAAGAGCATCTCCAACCGCGTGCTGCTGCTGTCGGCCCTGTGCCGCGGCCGCACCACACTGCACGACCTACTTGACTCCGACGACACCCGCGTCATGCTGGCCGCGCTGCGCCAGCTCGGCTGCAGCGTGCAACAGGACGGCAGCACGGTCACTATCGACGGTCTCGACGGGCAATTGCCCGCCACAGCCCTGAAGTTCTTCATGGGCAACGCCGGCACCGCCATGCGTCCGCTGACCGCCGCACTGGCGGTGCTGGGCGGCGACTTCGAACTCTCGGGCGTGCCGCGCATGCACGAGCGTCCGATCGGCGACTTGGTCGACGCCCTGCGCCAGCTCGGCTGCCAGATCGACTACATGGGCAACGAGGGCTTTCCGCCGCTGCGCATCGGCAAGCCAGCGCTGAAGCTCGATGCGCCGATCCAGGTGCGCGGCGATGTCTCCAGCCAGTTCCTGACAGCGCTGCTCATGGCCCTGCCGCTGGTGGCCACGCAAGACATCACGATCGAAGTCGTAGGCGAACTGATCTCCAAGCCCTACATCGAGATCACGCTGAACCTGTTGGCGCGCTACGGCATCGCTGTGAGGCGGGAGGGTTGGCAGCGCTTCACCATCCCGGCGGGCAGCCACTACCAGTCGCCCGACGTGCTGCACGTCGAGGCCGACGCGTCTTCAGCCAGCTACTTCATCGCCCTGGGCGCCATTGCCGCGTCGCCGGGCCAACCGGTCCGGATTGAAGGTGTCGGCGAGGGTTCCATCCAAGGCGACATCCGCTTCATCGAGGCCGCCCGGCAGATGGGGGCGCAGGTCACTGGCGGCCCGAACTGGCTCGAGATCAGCAAAGGCAGCTGGCCGCTCACGGCCATCGACCTGGACTGCAACCACATCCCCGATGCCGCCATGACGCTGGCCGTGATGGCACTCTACGCTGACGGCCCCTGCACCCTGCGCAACATCGCCAGCTGGCGCGTCAAGGAAACCGACCGCATTGCTGCCATGGCGGCCGAGTTGCGCAAGCTCGGCGCCACCGTGGAGGAAGGCCCCGACTACCTGCGCGTGACGCCGATCGTGCGCCACGACTGGAAAGCCGCCAGCATCCACACCTATGACGACCACCGCATCGCGATGTGCTTCTCGCTGGCGGCCTTCAACCCGGCAAACCAGCCGGTGCGCATCCTCGACCCCAAGTGCGTGGCCAAGACCTTCCCGGACTACTTCGAGGCCCTGTTCTCGGTCGTCACGCCGGCGCCCGGAGCCGTGCCGGTACTGTGCGTCGATGGGCCGACTGCCTCCGGCAAGGGCACCCTGGCCTCGCGCCTGGCCGAACGGCTGGGCTACCACCTGCTGGATTCCGGCGCCCTGTACCGGGTCACCGCCTTGGCCGCCCTGCGCGCCGGCCTGACACTGGAGCCAACGAACGAAGCTGCCATTGCTGCCTTGGCCGAACGCCTCCCGGTACGCTTTCAGGGCGAACGCGTGCTGCTGGATGGCGACGACGTCAGCGACGCCATCCGCAGCGAGGAAGGCGGAATGAATGCCTCCAAGGTCTCGGCCCTGCCCGCCGTGCGCACCGCGCTGGTCGCCCTGCAGCACAGCTTTGCCCGCCTGCCTGGCCTGGTGGCCGACGGGCGCGACATGGGCACAGTGATCTTCCCCGACGCCCCGCTCAAGGTCTTTTTGACCGCCAGCGCCGAAAAAAGAGCCGAAAGACGCCATAAGCAGTTGATTTCAAAGGGAATTTCAGCTATATTGTCGGAACTTCGCGCTGATCTGGAAGCGCGTGACGCCCGCGACATGAATCGCAGCGTTGCGCCTCTCAAGCCGGCGCAGGACGCCAAGTTGCTGGACAACTCGGATCTGTCGATTCAGGAATCGGTCGATCTGGTGTTGGACTGGTGGCAAGGCAAACAGCCGTTCGGACCTGTCTGAGCGGCTGCAAGGCCCAGACGGCTCCCCTCGCGCAGCAAGCGCTTCGGTCGTCTGGATCGACAACTTAACCCGCGGCACCGCCGCACAAACCGCCGTCGAAAGCTAACCCCCGCCAGCAATGGTGCTGGCGTCACGCCATGGCCTGAAAACCGTGGACGCCCAGATGGTCTAGGAACTTACATGTCTGAATCTTTTGCCGCCCTGTTTGAAGAATCCCTGCAACGCGCCGAAATGCGCTCGGGTGAAGTGATCACCGCTGAAGTGGTGCGTATCGAGCACAACTTCGTCGTGGTCAATGCCGGCCTCAAGTCCGAGGCCTATGTCCCCGTCGAGGAATTCAAGAACGACCAGGGCGAGCTCGAAGTCCAAGTGGGCGACTTCGTGTCGGTGGCCATCGATGCCATCGAAAACGGCTACGGCGACACCATCCTGTCGCGCGACAAGGCCAAGCGCCTGGCTTCCTGGATGGCCCTGGAGAAGGCCCTGGAATCCGGCGAATTCGTCACCGGCACCACCAGCGGCAAGGTCAAGGGTGGCCTGACCGTGCTGGTCAACGGCATTCGCGCCTTCCTGCCGGGCTCCCTGGTCGACACCCGTCCGACCAAGGACCTCACCCCGTACGAGAACAAGACCCTGGAATTCAAGGTCATCAAGCTCGACCGCAAGCGCAACAACGTGGTGCTGAGCCGCCGCGCCGTGGTGGAAGCCTCCATGGGCGAAGAGCGCGCCAAGCTGATGGAAACCCTGAAGGAAGGTTCCGTCGTGCGCGGCGTGGTCAAGAACATCACCGAGTACGGTGCGTTCGTGGACCTGGGCGGCATCGACGGCCTGCTGCACATCACCGACATGGCCTGGCGCCGTGTCCGCCACCCGAGCGAAGTCGTTCAGGCCGGCCAGGAAATCACCGCCAAGATCCTCAAGTTCGACACCGAGAAGAACCGCGTGTCCCTGGGCCTCAAGCAGATGGGCGATGACCCGTGGCTGGGCGTGGGCCGCCGCTACCCCACCGGCACCCGCATGTTCGGCAAGATCACCAACATCGCCGACTACGGTGCGTTCGTGGAACTGGAGCCGGGCATCGAAGGTCTGGTGCACGTGTCCGAAATGGACTGGACCAACAAGAACGTGGCCCCGTCCAAGATCGTGTCGCTGGGCGACGAAGTCGAAGTCATGGTCCTCGAGATCGACGAAGACAAGCGCCGCATCTCCCTGGGCATGAAGCAGTGCAAGGCCAACCCGTGGCAGGAATTCGCGCAGAACACCAAGCGCGGCGACCGCGTCAAGGGCCCGATCAAGTCGATCACCGACTTCGGCGTGTTCGTCGGCCTGGCTGCCGGCATCGACGGCCTGGTGCACCTGTCCGACCTGTCCTGGAACGAGCCGGGCGAAGCCGCCGTGCGCAACTACAAGAAGGGCCAGGAAGTGGAAGCCATCGTGCTGGCCGTGGACGTGGACCGCGAGCGCATCTCCCTGGGCATCAAGCAGCTGGATTCCGACCCCTTCACCACCTTCGTGTCGGTGAACGACAAGGGCTCCATCGTGACCGGCAAGGTCAAGACCGTGGACGCCAAGGGCGCTGAGATCGACCTCGGCGAAGACGTCATCGGCTACCTGCGCGCCAGCGAAATTTCCCGCGACCGCGTGGAGGACGCCCGCAACGTGCTGAAGGAAGGCGACGAAGTGACCGCTGTGGTGGTGAACGTGGATCGCAAGACCCGCAACATCCAGCTGTCGATCAAGGCCAAGGACGCTGCCGACCAGCAGGAAGCCATGGCCAGCCTGAACCAGAACACGGGCAACGCCGGCACCACCAGCCTGGGCGCCCTGCTGCGCGCCAAGCTGGACAACAACAACTGATTGTTGATGGTCTGACACGAAACGACCGGTCGCCTTGTGCGCCGGTCGTTTTTTTGTCGGTCTGATGGATCACCACGCATGACACGCTCCGACCTTGTTGAAGAACTGGCAGCCCGTTTCAGCCAGCTAACCCACCGCGACGCCGAATTTGCGGTCAAGGCCATCCTCGATGCGATGAACGACGCCCTGGTGCGTGGTCACCGGATCGAGATCCGCGGTTTTGGCAGTTTCTCCATCAACCGCCGCCCGCCGCGCATGGGCCGCAACCCGCGCAGTGGCGAGAGTGTGGCGATACCCGAAAAGCGCGTACCGCACTTCAAGCCGGGCAAGGCCCTGCGCGAAGCCGTGGACCAGCGCACCAGCGAAATGCAGGCCAACGAAGCCCAAAGTTGAACCCGCTTGTCGCTAGAATTTCCTCACCCGGGGGAAATCGATGAAACAACTGACGTGGCTGCTCAAGTGGATACTCAAGGCAGCCATTTTTTTTGCCCTGTTCGCCTTCGCGTTGAACAACCAGCAGGACGCCACGGTGCACTTCTTCTTCGGCACCGAGTGGCGTGCGCCGCTGGTGCTGGTCGTGCTGATCGCCTTTGCGGCCGGCCTGGTGGCTGGCGTGCTGGCCATGGTGCCGCGCTGGTGGAAACACCGCAAGGCGGCCAGCCGCGTCCTCTCACCATCCAACGCACCGACCGCGGACCGAACAACCTCCCCGCAGCCCCTGCCACCCCATGGACTTTGACCTGAGCTGGATTCTGCTCGGCCTGCCGCTGGCCTTCGGCCTGGGCTGGTTCGCCTCGCGCCTGGACCTGCGCCAGCTGCGCATCGAGAACCGCCGCAACCCCAAGGCCTACTTCCGTGGCCTGAATTTCCTGCTCAACGAGCAGCAGGACCAGGCCATCGACGCCTTCATCGAAGCGGTGCAGAACGACCCGGACACCTCGGAGCTGCACTTCGCGCTGGGCAACCTGTTCCGCCGCCGCGGTGAGTACGAGCGTGCGGTACGCGTGCACGAGCACCTGCTCTCGCGCGGCGACCTGTCCGAAGCCGACCGTCAGCGCGCCCAGCACGCGCTGGCACTGGACTTTCTCAAGGCCGGCCTGCTGGACCGCGCCGAGGACGCGCTGCTCAAGCTCGAAGGCACTCCTTTCGAAGAGCAGGCGCGGCTGGCGCGGCTGGCAAACTACGAACGTGCCCGCGACTGGGCGCAGGCGGCCGACATCGCGCGCAAGCTGGACAACGCCGGTAGCGGGAGTTTCAGCAGCCGGCTGGCCCATTACCTGTGCGAACAGGCAGCCACCCAGTTGGCTGCTGGCGATGCCCCCTGCGCCGCATCACTGCTGACACAGGCCATTGCCACCGCGCCGCAGGCCCCACGCCCGCGCATCGAACTGGCCCGCCTGCAGATGAGCCAGGGCCAGGCTGCGCAAGCCTGCGCCACGCTGGAGGCCACGCTGCAGGAGACCCCTGCCGCCACACCCTTGGCTGCCGGCCCGCTGACACAGGCCGCCATCGCCTGCGGCCGAGTTGCGCCAGTGCTGACGCAACTCAAGGCCTGCTATGAAGTCGCCCCCAGCCTCGATGTGCTGGAGGCCATCGTGGCAATGGAGGCCACCCAGGGGGCCAACGGTTCGACGGCACGCGACTGGTATGCGCGCCACCTGGAGCGCGAACCCTCGCTGGTGGCCGCCGCCAAGTGGATCGCCGGTGAGAAGCTGGAGCACGAGCAGTTCCACCCGCAGGTACAGCGCGCCCTGGACCACGCCGTCAAGCCGCTCACGCGCTACCGCTGTGCCGCCTGCGGTTTCGAGGCCAAGCAGCACTTCTGGCAGTGCCCGGGTTGCCAGGCCTGGGACAGCTACCCGGCTAGACGAGTAGAAGAGCTATGAACACCCCCAGGCTGCGGGCACTGCGTGTCCCTTTGCCCCCCCCCTTGCAGGGGGCGACGCCAGCGGCCCGGCAAAGCCGGTTCCGCGGCGTCCTGCGGTTTCGTCCCTTCGCGCCTGCGGTGTAATGCGTCGACAAGCTTTGCTTCGAAGAACATGAAGACCACACAACAACAACTCAGCAAGTCCCGCGTCCTCGTGGTGGGCGACGCCATGATCGATCGTTACTGGTACGGCGCGGTAGACCGCATCAGCCCGGAAGCGCCGGTGCCGGTGGTGCGCATCACGCGCGAGGAAGATCGCATTGGCGGCGCGGCCAACGTGGCCAGCAATGTCGTGGCGCTGGGCGCCCAGGCGTCGCTGCTGACGGTGGTGGGTGACGATGAGGTCAGCCACAAGCTTGAGGCACTGGTGGCCAAGACCGGCATCACGCCGCACTTCGGCCGAGACGCGCAGCTCAAGACCACGGTCAAGCTGCGCATCATCGGCCGCCAGCAGCAGCTGATCCGCCTCGATTTTGAGAACACACCCCAAGGCGAGGTACTGGCGTCACAGACTGCCGCCTTCCGCGGCCTGCTGGCCAGCCATGATGCCGTGCTGTTTTCCGACTATGGCAAGGGCGGACTGGACCATGTGCACGACATGATTGAGCACGCCCGCGCCGCCGGCAAGCCGGTGCTGATCGACCCCAAGGGCTCGGACTATTCGCGCTACCGCGGCGCCAGCGTCATTACGCCCAACCGTGCCGAGCTGCAGCAGGTGATCGGCAGCTGGCGCAGCGAAGATGAATTGCGCGGCAAGGCCCAGGCCCTGCGGCAGCAGCTTGGCCTGCAGGCCCTGCTGCTCACGCGCAGCGAAGAAGGCATGACGTTGTATGACGATGCCGGGGAACTCAGCGTGGCTGCGCAGGCGCGCGAGGTGTTCGACGTCACCGGCGCCGGCGACACCGTGATCGCCACCATGGCCGCGCTGGTGGGCGCCGGTCTGAGCCTGCGCGACGCCATGCCCCTGGCCAACAAGGCCGGTGGCATCGTCGTCGGCAAGTTTGGCACGGCCACCGTCAGCTATGCCGAACTGTTCGGCGCACAATGAATCTTTGAGGATTGAAACATGACACGAGTCGTCGTCACCGGAGGCGCCGGGTTTATCGGGGCCAACATCGTCAAGGGCCTGAATGCACGCGGCATCGACGACATCATCGTCGTCGATGACCTCACGCAGGGCGACAAGTTCCGCAACATCGCCGACCTGAAGATTGCCGACTACGTCGACCTCGACGACTTCTACCTGAACTTCGAGGAAGGCCGTTATGGCAAGGTGGAAGCCGTGTTCCACGAAGGCGCCTGCAGCGACACCATGGAGCAGGACGGCAAGTACATGATGGACAACAACTACACGCTCTCGTGCGAGTTGTTCCAGGCCTGCCAGCGCCAGGGCACACGGCTGCTCTATGCCTCCTCCGCCGCGACCTACGGCGGCTCCGAGACCTTCAAGGAGGAGCCCGCCTTCGAAGGCCCGCTCAACGTCTATGGCTATTCCAAGCTGCTGTTCGACCAGCGCATGCGCCGCGAGCTGGGCGTGAACTTCGAGAAGGCCAAGGTCCAGGTCGCGGGCTTTCGCTACTTCAACGTCTACGGCCCGCGCGAGCAGCACAAGGGCCGCATGGCCAGCGTGGCCTTCCACCAGTTCAACCAGTTCAAGGCCGAGGGCAAGGTCAAGCTGTTCGGCGCCTACGGCGGCTACGCCCAGGGCGAGCAGATGCGGGACTTCGTCTTCGTCGACGACGTGGTGGCGGTCAACCTCTGGTTCTTCGACCACCCGGGCCAGAGCGGCGTTTTCAACCTCGGCTCGGGCCGCGCCCAGCCCTTCAACGATGTGGCCGTGGCAGTGGTCAACACCCTGCGCGGCCTGGAAGGCGAGCCCGCCCTGCCGCTGGCCGACATCACGGTCCAGGGTCTGATCGAGTACATCCCCTTCCCCGACGCATTGCGCGGCAAGTACCAGTGCTACACGCAGGCCGATCTCACCCGCCTGCGCGCTGCCGGCTGCGACCACGCCTTTGCCGATGTCCAGAGCGGCGTGAGCCAGTACGTGCAGTGGCTGGCCCGCCAAGGCTGATGCGGGGAAACCCGGGCAACGCGTCCGCATGACGTCTCGTTGAACCCAGGCCGGCGGGCTGTGTCCGCCAGCCTTTGTTTCATCCAGGGAGGAACCCCACCATGCGCAAGCTCTTCGTCGCCCTCTTCGCGTTGATTGCCCTGCTCATCGCTACCGCCAGCCTGGCGGCCGTCGACGTCAACACCGCCACCGAGGCGGAACTGGACGGCGTCAAGGGCATCGGTCCGGCCCTCTCGGGCAAGATTCTCAAGGCGCGCCAGCAAGGTCCGTTCAAGGACTGGGCCGACCTGATGCAGCGCGTCAAGGGCATCCAGCCCAAGAGCGCCCGGCAGCTGACCGAGGCGGGCCTGACGGTCAACGGGGCCGGCTACGCCACGCGCTGAGCCAGCAACGCGCCATAGGCCTGGCGTGTCTCGGGGGACACGGCGTCGAGCAGCTGCTCATAGCGCGTCTGGTGGCGCGCCAGCATGCGCGCCGATGCCACCGCCTTGGAGCGGCAGAACCAGTGGCAGGTGTGCTGCATGAGCAGCACCTCGGCCGTCATCGTGTAGGCCTTGTCGCGCAAGGACTGCCCCGCGCGGTTCTCCGCCACCGCCGCCAGGCCCTGCGCGTGGATGGCGAACGCGTGGCGCACATCGAAGGTGGCCCGCGGGAACAGTCTGTCGGCATACGGGAACGCAAACGCCAGCGTGCTGACCTGGGTCTGGCCATTCCAGACCTTGGCAAAGTCCTCGGCAAAGCGGCTGAACTGGCTGCTCAGCTCCTGCTCGGCCGTGCCCAGCATGCTCCAGATCTGGGCCCGCCGGTCGGAATCGTCCTCGCCCAGGGCACGCAGATAGCCCTGGGTCAGGTTCTCCATCAGCTTCTCGATCTGGTACTGGCTCAGATAGCCACCCAGCAGGGCGATGCGGCGACGCTGCTCCTGCGACTTGAGGTACTGGAAACCCAGCACCAGGGCCAGCGGAACGAAAACGAGGATGTCCATGCAGAGTAAGGCGCGAGCGTACGGAGTGCGAAAAGCATGCAGTGTAGTGGCTCGCTGCCCGCTCACACCGGCACGCCGTAGCCGCCCCCACCCGGTGTGTGGATCTCGAACACATCACCGGGCTGCATCTGCACCTGACCGATGTGTTCCAGCACTTCCACCCGGCCATCGGCGCGCAGCACGCGGTTCACCCCCACTTGGCCCGGCTGACCACCGGCCATGCCGAAAGCGGCGTGCCGGCGCCCGTTGGACAGGATGCTGGCCGTCATCGGCTCAAGGAACTGCACCCGGCGCACCCCGCCGTCGCCGCCGTGCCAGCGCCCGGCCCCGCCGGAGCCGCGGCGGATCTCGTAGCCCAGCAGCCGCACCGGGAAACGGAACTCCAGTACCTCAGGGTCGGTCAGGCGCGAATTGGTCATGTGGGTCTGCACCACGCTGGTCCCGTGGAAGCCCTCGCCAGCACCGCTACCCCCCGAGATGGTCTCGTAGTACTGGTAGCGCGCATTGCCGAAGGTGAAGTTGTTCATGGTGCACTGGCTGGCCGCCATCACGCCCAAGGCGCCGTAGAGTGCGTTGGTGATGCAGGTCGACGTCTCCACATTGCCGGCCACCACCGAGGCCGGGGGATTCGGGTTGAGCATCGAGCCCGGCGGGATAACCACCCTCAAGGGCTTGAGGCAGCCGGCGTTGAGCGGAATATCGTCGTCCACCAAGGTGCGGAACACATAAAGCACCGCCGCCATGCAGACGGCCGTGGGGGCGTTGAAGTTGTTGCTCTGCTGCGGGCTGGTGCCGGTGAAGTCGATCTCGGCGCTGCGGCTGGCCGCATCGACGCGGATCGCCACGCTGATCTGCGCGCCGTTGTCCAGCGGCAGTGTGTACTGCCCGTCCTTCAGCCGCGTGATGACACGACGCACCGACTCCTCGGCGTTGTCCTGCACATGACGCATGTAGGCCTGCACCACGTCCAGACCGAACTGCGCCACCATCTTGCGCAACTCCTGCACGCCCTTCTCGTTGGCGGCAATCTGCGCCTTCAGGTCGGCCAGGTTCTGCTGCGGATTGCGGCTCGGGTATTCGCCACTGCCCAGCAACGCCAGCATCTCGGCCTCGCGCAGCACGCCGCGGTCCACCAGCTTGACGTTGTTGATCTGCACGCCCTCTTCCTCGATGCGCGTGGAGAACGGCGGCATCGACCCCGGGGTGGTGCCGCCGATGTCGGCATGGTGACCGCGGGAGCCCACGTAGAAACGCGGTTGGGCCTCGCCGTCCAGGTAGACCGGGGTGATCACCGTCACGTCCGGCAGGTGGGTGCCGCCGTGGTACGGGTCGTTGAGCACATAGACGTCGCCGGGCTGCATGCTGCCCGCGTTTTCACGGATCACGGTCTTGATGCTCTCGCCCATGGAGCCCAGGTGCACCGGCATGTGCGGCGCATTGGCAATCAGGTGGCCTTCGGCATCGAACAGTGCGCAGCTGAAGTCGAGCCGTTCCTTGATGTTCACCGAATAGGCGGTGTTCTGCAGCTGCAGGCCCATCTGCTCGGCAATGTTCATGAACAGGTTGTTGAACACCTCCAGCAGCACCGGGTCCACCGTGGTGCCGGCGGCAAACTGCTGCGCGCGGGGCACGCGCCGCTCCAGCACCAGGTGGTCCAGCGCGGTCAACGTGGCTTCCCAGCCCGGCTCCACAACCGTGGTGGCATTCTTCTCGACGATGATGGCCGGCCCGGCCACCGCATCGCCCGGGCGCAGGTCTTCGCGCACCACCAATGCGGCCTCGTGCCACTGCGCGCCCGAGTACATGCGCACCGTCTCGCGCCGCGGCACCTCGCGCGCCGGCTGCAGCGCCTGCGCGGCTTCAGCCGGCGCATCGCCGGCCACCACGGCCTCCACCGACACCGCCTCCACCACCAGCCGCTTGCCCGCCATCAGGAAGGCAAAACGCTGCCGGTAAGCCGCCTCAAACGCGGCGGTGATCTCGGCCAGCGTTCCATCGCCATAGGGCACCACCAGCGCCGAGTCGCTGCCCTCGTAGCGCACA
>CALRMF020000042.1:0-14042 GCA_943369035.1 Curvibacter sp. AEP1-3 | reverse complement strand
ATCACTCGGCCGCGCGGCAGGCCACCCACGCCCAAGGCGATGTCCAACCCCAGCGAACCAGTGGAAACCACCTGGATGTCCTCGATGGCTTCGCCTTCGCCCAGGCGCATGATGGTGCCCTTACCGAACTGTTTCTCGATCTGGGCCAGTGCGGCCTGCAGGGCCTTGGCTTTTTCGCTGTTGGCGGCATCGGCTTTCGTGCCCTTGACGACTGCGTCCATGGAGATCTCCTTGAAATTGCGGTGGTTGATTCGCCCAAGCCCTTGTCTTTATTCACAGGCTGGATGCTTGAACAGTAGTCTAGCGGGGTCATATCCATCGGTAAACCCGTTTTTTAGTCATCTTGGTTTACCATTTGACCATGGCTGCAACCTCCCCGCCCAACGACGACCGCTGGCGCCAGACCCACCTGGGCCGCCTGCTCGGCCACGCCATGCGCCGCTTCGACGCGCGCGTGCTGCAGCTGATGGCGCGCAGCGCCGAGGCGCCGCTGGCGCTGTCCAACCTGGCAGCACGCGGCCAGGTCAGCGCCGCGCACATCCACATCACACGCCACCTGGCACTGCAGGGCTCGCGCCTGACCGAGCTGGCCGAACAGGCCGGCATGAGCAAACAGGCCATGGGCAAGCTGGTGGACCAGTGCGAAGCCTGGGGCCTGGTCACGCGCGAGGCCGACGGTGGCGACGCCCGCGCCAAGCGGGTGCGCTTCACGTCCGCCGGCCTGGCCTGGCTCAAGGCCTTCGAACTGGCGGTGGCGCAGGCCGAGGCCGAGCTCAAGCAGGCCGTGGGCGACGAGGTGGCAGCGGTGATCACGCTCGGGCTGGAGGCCTATGCCAGCGAGGGACTGGGCGCGCCCGGACCCTCCGCCTGAACCGCGCCCGGCCGCCGTGCGACGTACGGACAAGACCTCACACCTTGAGGGCCTAAAATCAGGGACAAGCGCAGGCCCCCCCAGTGTGGCCGCGTGAAGGAGACACGCATGCGAATTCTGATAGCCGAAGACGACCAGGTGCTGGCCGATGGTCTGTTACGCACCCTGCGCAATTCCGGCGCCGCCGTCAACCACGTCGCCACCGGGACCGAGGCCGATGCGGCGCTGATGACCAACAGCGAATTCGACCTGCTGATCCTCGACCTCGGCCTGCCCAAGATGCACGGCCTGGAGGTGCTGAAGAAGCTGCGCGCGCGCGGCTCCACCCTGCCGGTGCTGATCCTCACTGCCGCCGACAGCGTGGAGGAGCGCGTCAAGGGCCTGGACTACGGCGCCGACGACTACATGGCCAAGCCGTTTTCGCTGCAGGAGCTGGAGGCACGCGTGCGTGCGCTGGTGCGCCGCGGCATGGGCAGCACCAGCAACAACATCAAGCACGGCCCGCTGGTCTATGACCAGGCCGGCCGCGTGGCCACGATCGACGGCAAGATGGTCGAGCTGTCGGCGCGCGAACTCGGCCTGCTGGAAGTGCTGCTGCAGCGCACCGGCCGCCTGGTCAGCAAGGACCAGCTGGTGGAGCGCCTGTGCGAGTGGGGCGAAGAGGTGAGCAACAACGCCATCGAGGTCTACATCCACCGCCTGCGCAAGAAGATCGAGAAGGGCCCGATCCGCATCGCCACCGTGCGCGGCCTGGGCTACTGCCTGGAAAAGATCCAGTGACGGCAGGCCCTGCGCACGGTGACTGCCGACCTTGTGCCCTCCCCTGCCTGAGCCATGCCGATGAAGCTTTTCCAGCGTGAGCAGCGCTCGCTGTTCGGCGAGATTCTCGACTGGATGCTCACGCCGCTGCTGCTGCTGTGGCCGATCAGCCTGGTGCTGACCTGGCTGGTGGCACAGAACATCGCCGGCAAGCCCTTCGACCGCGCGCTGGAATACAACGTCAACGCACTGGCACAACTCATCACCGTCAACCGCCAGCACGTGCAGTTCAACCTGCCGCTGCCGGCACGCGAGCTGCTGCGCGCCAGCGACGAAGACACCGTCTACTACCAGGTGCTCGGCGCGCGCGGCGAGTACCTCAGCGGCGAACGCGACTTTCCGCTGCCGCCGGAGGACGAGGTCATCATCCCCGGTGAGGTGCGCTTGCGCGACGCCGAATTCCATGGCCTCGACATCAAGGTGGCCTACATGTGGGTACCGCTGAACCTGCCCGGGGCCAAGATGGCACTGGTGCAGGTGGGCGAGACGCTGGACAAGCGCTCGGTGCTGGCGGCCGAGATCATCAAGGGCGTCATGCTGCCGCAGTTCGTCACCCTGCCGCTGGCCGTGCTGCTGGTGTGGCTGGCGCTGGTGCAGGCCATCAAGCCGCTCAACCGGCTGGAAGAGCGTATCCGCGCGCGCAAGCCCGATGACCTCAGCCCGCTGGACGTGCAGTCCGTACCGCTGGAGGTCGCGCCACTGGTGGCTTCGGTGAACGACCTGCTGCTGCGCCTGAAGGACTCGATCGCCACCCAGAAGCGTTTCCTGGCCGACGCCGCACACCAGCTTAAGACGCCGCTGGCCGGGCTGCGCATGCAGGCCGACCTGGCACAACGCGAGGGCACCAACGCGGAAGAGCTCAAGCAGTCGCTGCGCCAGATCGGTCGCTCCAGCATCCGCGCCACCCACACCGTCAACCAGCTGCTGGCACTGGCGCGCGCCGAGAGCGGCAACACCGCCATGAGCCGACAGAGCTGCGACCTCGCCCGGCTCACGATGGATGTGGTGCGCGACTGCGTGCCGCGCGCCATGGACAAGCACATCGACCTCGGCTACGAAGGCGCGCAGCCCGGCACCCCGGGCGTGATGCTGGAAGGCAACCCCACCCTGCTCAAGGAGCTGGTACGCAACCTGCTCGACAACGCGATCAACTACACCCCCTCCAGTGCAGGCCAGCCGGGCGTCATCACCGCGCGCGTGCTGGCCGACCCCTTCGGCAAGGTCATCCTGCTGCAGGTGGAAGACTCGGGGCCAGGCATTCCACCGGCGGAGCGTGAACTGGTGTTCCAGCCCTTCTACCGGGCGCTGGGCGTGGAAGCCGACGGCTCCGGCCTGGGCCTGCCGATCGCGCAGGAAATCGCCCACCAGCACCAGGCCACCATCACGGTGGACGACACCCGCCCGGGCCAGACGCCGCCCGGGGCGCGCTTCAGCGTGCGCTTCGAGCTGGACTGACGGCCGCCAGGGCCCGTTCTACTTGCAGCTGCGCAGCGGCTTGCCCGCCAGCGCCGGCTTGACCTCATCGAGGCGCGCGCGCAAGGCCTCGTCGGCCACCGGGATCTTGAGCAGGCTGCCGCGCAGCTCGGCGCGCTCCTGCACCACACGCGCGGTGCGCACGCCGCGCCGGTTGAGCGCGGCCAGCTCCTCATTGGCCGCGGCCTGGGTGGCAAAACCGCCGAGCGACAGGCCCGGCTCCAGCTCGGGGTTGATCAGCGGCTCGAAACGCAGGTTGAGGTTGGCCAGCTCGGCGCGCTTGCGTGCCAGCGCCTCGGCATTCGGGTAACGCCCCATGTAGACGATCCAGCGCGACGGCTCGACCGCGTTGTCCAGCAGCCAGGTGCCCGGCGGCAGCGCACCTTCCAGCGCGCGGCGCAGCACCACCACCTGCGCCTCGTCGAACAGGCCGGCCTGCAGGCACTCGGCCGGCTTGGGCTGGGGCTGGGACGCCTCCTGGCGACGCGCCTCGTCCGGCGGCAGGATGCGCAGCGCCTCCGGCCGGATCTGCTGGCCCAGCCGCTGCGGCTCGCTCTGCGGCGCGGGGCCGAAACCGTAGTCGCGCAGCAACTCATGCGACCAAGCGTAGTACAGGCCGTTGAGCAACACCAGCAACAGGACGAGCAATCGCATCATGCGGGGAATTCAGGACGTGGGGCGGACGCTGACCTCGGCGCTGCTGATGCGGGCCAGCCCGGCCGAAGTATGCACCAGCAGCGCGCCGCTATCGTCCACGCCCTGGGCCACGCCCTGGGTGCCGTCGCTGAGCTGGACGGCACGGCCGGCCAGTGCATCGCGCGCGGCATAGGCCAGACGCAGCGGCGCAAAGCCCTGCTGGGTGAAGCGTTGCAGCATGGCCACCAGCGGCGGCACCACGCGCCGCAGGGCGGTGGGGGCGTCCAGGCCGGGTTCGAGTTCCTGCAGCCAGGCCGGCGGGGTGCTCAGGCCGGCCGCGTCGCGCGGGGCGATGTTGATGCCGATGCCGATCACCGCGTAGCGCACCGCGCCGACGCTGGCGGTCTCGATCAGGATGCCGGCCAGCTTGCGCCCCTCCAGCCACACATCGTTCGGCCACTTGAGCTGCAGCGCCGGATGCAGGCTTTGCACCACGCTCAGGCCCACGGCCAGTGACAGGCCGGACCAGTCGGCCAGCTGCAGCGGCAGGCCGAGCGAGAAGGTGAGGGTGGCGCCCACATCGGCCGCGCTGGACCCCTGCCACTGGCGGCCCAGGCGGCCGCGGCCCGCAGTCTGCGACTCGGCCACCAGCAGCACCGGCTCGGTCTGGCCGGCGCGCGCGCGGCGCATCAGTTCGGTGTTGGTGGAGTCGATGGTCGGCAGCACCTCGACGGTGAAGCCAGGCAGGGCAGGCGCCACCGCCTCCCAGATGGCCTCGGCCGGCCAGTTGAGGGCAAGTCCGCGCTGCGTCATCGTGTCTGCCTGCGCCTGCCGTGAAGGAGCGTCAGTGTTTGCTGCCCTTGGCCTTCTTCTTGCCGGACTTGCCCTTGTCGGCCTTGGCCTTCTTCGCCTTGTCCTTGCCGGCCTTGTCTTTCTTCACTGCCTGCTGCTTGGCCTCGGCCTTTTTCTTGTCCTTCTTCTTGGCCTTCTTCGGTTCGTCGTCCTTCGGCGCCAGCAGGGTGCCGCGGCAGTTCTTGCTGCCGCACCAGCAGGGGTATTCGGCCTTGAGCTTCTTGGTGTAGGGCTCGTCGATGATGAGGCCGTAGTCGTAGTTCAGCTCCTCGCCGGCCTTGATGTTGCGCAGCGCCTTGATGAAGACGCGGCCGTCCACCTCGTCGGCCTCGCAGTTCGGATCGCAGGAATGGTTGATCCAGCGCGAGGAGTTGCCGCCGTGCTTGGCGTCGATCACATGGTCTTCGTCGACGTGAAAGTAGAAGGTGTGGTTTGGGTCCTTCGGGTCGTGCGGGTGGCGGCGCTGCGCCTCGGCCCAGCTGATCACCTCACCCACGTACTCGATGAGGGTCTCGCCCTCGGCGATGTCCTGCACGGCGAACACGCCCTTGCCATGGACGCCGGAGCGGCGGGTCTGGATGCGGCGGCTGGAAGAAGCGGGGGCTTGGTTGGACACGTCAGAAAAATTTGGTAAGGTGAATTCGTATGGGCGCGCGCGTGTGCGCGCTCACGTGCGTGCGCGTACATGCGCGCGCGAGAAACTGGATTGTAGTCAGATGAAAAGTACCGCTTCCTCCAAAACCCTGGTGATTGCCGAGAAGCCCTCCGTGGCGCAGGACATCGTGCGTGCCCTCACGCCCGTGGCTGGCAAGTTCGAGAAGCACGACGAATACTTCGAGAGTGACGGCTATGTGGTGACCAGCGCCGTGGGCCACCTGGTGGAGATCCAGGCCCCGGAACAGTACGACGTCAAGCGCGGCAAGTGGAGCTTCACCCACCTGCCGGTGATCCCGCCACACTTCGAGCTCAAGCCGGTGGACAAGACCAAGACGCGCCTGAACGCCGTGGTGAAGCTGGCCAAGCGCAAGGACGTTGGCGCGCTGATCAACGCCTGTGACGCGGGCCGCGAAGGGGAGCTGATCTTCCGCCTGATCGAGCAGTACGCCGGCGGCGCCAAGCCGCTGGGCAAACCGGTGCGCCGCCTGTGGCTGCAGAGCATGACGCCGCAGGCCATCCGCGACGGCTTCGAGCACCTGCGTACCGACCAGCAGATGCTGCCCCTGGCCGACGCCGCGCGCAGCCGCAGTGAAGCCGACTGGCTGGTTGGCATCAACGGCACGCGCGCCATGACGGCCTTCAACTCGCGCGACGGCGGCTTCTTCCTCACCACCGTCGGCCGCGTGCAGACGCCCACGCTGGCCGTGGTGGTGGAACGCGAGGAGAAGATCCGCAAATTCGTCAGCCGCGACTACTGGGAAGTGCACGCCAACTTTGGCGCCCAGGCCGGCGAGTACGCCGGCAAATGGTTCGACCCGAAGTGGAAAAAGGACGAGGACGACGCCGAGAAGAAGGCCGACCGCGTCTGGAGCGAGCGCGAAGCGCGCGCCATCGCCGACGCCGTGCGTGGCCAGAGTGCCACGTTGAGCGAAGAAAGCAAGCCCACCACCCAGGCTTCGCCCGGCCTGTTCGACCTCACCAGCCTGCAGCGCGAGGCCAACGGCAAGTTCGGTTTCTCGGCCAAGACCACGCTGTCGCTGGCGCAGAGCCTGTACGAGCGCCACAAGGCGCTGACCTACCCGCGTACCGATTCGCGCCACCTGCCCGAGGACTACCTGCCGGTGGTGAAGGAGACCTTCGGCATGCTGGCCGACTCCGGCATGAAGCACCTGGCACCGCACGCGCTCACGGCGCTGAACAACAACTACATCAAGCCCAGCAAGCGCATCTTCGACAACGCCAAGGTCAGCGACCACTTTGCCATCATCCCCACCCTGCAGGCACCGCACGGCCTGAGTGATGCCGAGCAGAAGCTGTACGACCTGGTGGTGCGCCGCTTCATGGCGGTGTTCTTCCCCAGCGCCGAATACCAGGTGACCACCCGCATCACCAGCGCGGCCGGCCACAGCTTCAAGAGCGAAGGCAAGGTGCTGGTCAAGCCGGGCTGGCTGGCCATCTACGGCAAGGAAGCCGAGGACGAACTGGCCCCGGGCGAAGGCAGCAGCAAGATGCTGGTGCCGGTGCAGCCGGGCGAGAAGGTGCAGACGGAAAGCGTGGAGCCCAAAGGCCTGAAGACCAAGCCGCCGGCGCGCTACTCCGAAGCCACGCTGCTGTCCGCCATGGAAGGCGCCGGCAAGCTGATCGAAGACGACGAACTGCGCGAGGCCATGCATGAGAAGGGCCTGGGCACGCCAGCCACGCGCTCATCCATCATTGAAGGCCTGATTGCCGAGAAGTACATGCTGCGCGAAGGGCGCGAGCTGATTCCCACCGCCAAGGCGTTCCAGTTGATGACGCTGTTGCGCGGCCTGGGCGTGGAAGAACTCTCCAAGCCCGAGCTGACCGGCGAATGGGAATACAAGCTGGCCGAGATGGAGCACGGCCGCCTGTCGCGCGACGCCTTCATGCGCGAGATCGCCGAGATGACCGAGCGCATCGTGCGCAAAGCCAAGGAGTACGACCGCGACACCGTGCCGGGCGACTACGCCACCCTGCAGACACCGTGCCCGAACTGCGGCGGCGTGGTGAAGGAGAACTACCGCCGCTACGCCTGCACCGGCAAGAGCGGTGACGGCGAAGGCTGCGGCTTCTCCTTCGGCAAGACGCCAGCCGGCCGCACCTTCGAGGTGGCCGAGGTGGAACAGTTCCTGCGCGACAAGCGCATCGGCCCGTTGGACGGCTTCCGCTCCAAGGCCGGCTGGCCTTTCGTGGCGGAGATCGCCCTCAAGTACAGCGAGGAAGAGAAGAACTGGAAGCTGGAGTTCGACTTCGGCAACGAAGACGAGTCCGAAACCGGCGAGCTGGTGGACTTTGCGGACAAGGAATCGCTCGGCGCCTGCCCCAAGTGCGGCGGCGCCGTGTACGACCATGGCAAGAACTACGTGTGCGAAAAGAGCGTGCCCACCGCCGCCCAGCCCACACCCAGCTGCGACTTCAAGAGCGGCCAGATCATCCTGCAGCAGCCGGTGGAGCGCGAGCAGATGAGCAAGTTGCTGGCCACCGGCAAGACCGACATGCTCGACAAGTTCGTCTCCATGCGCACACGCCGCCCCTTCAAGGCCATGCTGGCCTGGGACGCCGAGGCCGGCAAGGTGAACTTCGAGTTCGCGCCCAGCAAGTTCCCGCCGCGCAAGACTGCCGCAAAATCTGCAGCCGCCCCGGCTGCCAAGAAGGCAGCGGCGAAGAAGACCCCGGCCAAGAAGGCTGTGGCCAAAACGAAGACCGCCACGCCCAAGGCGCCGCGCAAGCCGGCCGCGGGCAAGGCGCCGAGCGCGGCACTGGCCGCCGTCATCGGCAACGAGCCGGTGGCGCGCACCGAGGTGGTCAAGAAGCTGTGGGACTACATCAAGGCCCACGGCCTGCAGGACGCCACCAACAAGCGCGCCATCAATGCCGACGCCAAGCTGCTGCCGGTATTCGGCAAGCCACAGATCACCATGTTCGAGCTGGCCGGCATCGTCGGCAAGCATCTCGGCTAGCTACTAAAACCATAGCTGTCAACGCACTATTTACAAGCACTGGCGGCCTATTTAATTCGGACTTTTCATGCAGATCAGCAAAGACACCGTCGTCACCATCCGCTACAGCGTCGCCGACGCCCAGGGCAAGCCGCTCGAATCGGGCGAGCAGGCCTACCTGCACGGCGGCTATGGCAACACCTTTCCCAAGCTCGAAGCAGCGCTGGAGGGCCAGGAAGCCGGCTACAGCACCAACCTCGTGCTGCAACCGGAAGAAGCTTTTGGCGTGCGCGACGAGGGCCTGGTGCGCACCATCCCCAAGAGCGAGTTCCCGCCCGGCGTGAAGGTGGGCGGCCAGCTGCGCGGCATGACCGACGACGGCGGCGAGCAGGTGTTCAACGTGGTCAAGATCAAGGGTCCGCAGGTGCTGCTCGACGGCAACCACCCGCACGCCGGCAAGGTGCTGCGCTTCGCACTCAAGGTGCAGTCGGTGCGGGCCGCCAGCGCCGAAGAGATTGCCCACGGCCATGCGCACGGCGCGCACGGACATCACCACTGATACTTGAGATCCGTCTAATAAAAAAACGCGCCCGAAGGCGCGTTTTTCGTTCGTGGGCAGGCGCAGAACCGGCTCCGCCGGGCTGCTGCCTGCGCCCCCTGCAAGGGGGAGGGCGGCAAAGCCGCCACGGGGGTGTGCCTTATTTGGCGACGACGCGCACCATCTCCAGACACTTGTTGGAGTAGCCCCACTCGTTGTCGTACCAGCTCACCACCTTGACGAAGGTGCCGTCCAAGGCGATGCCGGCTTCGGCGTCGAACACCGAGGTGCAGCTCTCGCCACGGAAGTCGGTGGCCACCACCTTGTCTTCGGTGTAGCCCAACACGCCCTTGAGCGCGCCCTGGCTCTGGGCCTTCATCTCGGCGCAGATCTCCTTGTAGCTGGCTTCCTTGACCAGTTCCACCGTCAGGTCCACCACCGACACGTCGCTGGTGGGCACGCGGAAGGACATGCCGGTGAGCTTCTTGTTCAGCTCAGGAATGACCACGCCCACGGCCTTGGCGGCACCGGTGGAGGAGGGGATGATGTTCTCCAGGATGCCGCGGCCACCGCGCCAGTCCTTGTTGGACGGGCCGTCCACGGTCTTCTGGGTGGCGGTGGTGGCGTGCACGGTGGTCATCAGGCCACGCTTGATGCCCCACTTGTCGTGCAGCACCTTGGCCACCGGGGCCAGGCAGTTGGTGGTGCAGGACGCATTGGAGATGATGGCCTGGCCGGCGTAGCTCTTGTCGTTGACGCCGAAGACGAACATGGGGGTGTCGTCCTTGGAGGGGGCGGACATGATGACCTTCTTGGCGCCGGCAGCCAGGTGCTTGCCCGCGCTGTCCTTGTCCAGGAACAGGCCGGTGGCTTCCAGCACGACGTCGGCGCCGACTTCGTTCCACTTCAGGTTGGCCGGGTCGCGCTCTTGCGTCAGGCGGATCTTCTTGCCGTTGACGATCAGGGTGTTGCCTTCCACCGAGACTTCGCCCTTGAAGCGGCCATGCACGCTGTCGTACTTGAGCATGTAGGCCAGGTACTCGGGCTCGAGCAGGTCGTTGATGGCCACCACTTCGATGTCGGAGAAGTTCTGCACCGCAGCGCGGAACACCATGCGGCCGATGCGGCCAAAACCGTTGATACCTACTTTGATCGTCATGATGGGCTCTTTCAAGAGTTAAAAAACAAACCGATAAACCAGATCAGCGCTTGGCCAGCACGGCCTGCACCGTGTCGGCCACGTTTTAGCTCCGGCATAACAAGCGCTACGCGCAATTGTTAGCCTACGCTGAAACCTTGCGCTGCAAAACTGCTTGGACAGTTTCCGCAAGGTTTTCGGGCGTGAAGCCGAAGTGCTTGAACAACACCGGCGCCGGGGCGGACTCACCGTAGGTGTCGATGCCGACCACGGCGGCACAGCCGTATTTCCACCAGCCTTCGGTGACACCCATCTCGACCGCCACGCGCGGCAGGCCGGCGGGCAGCACGGACGTCTTGTAGGCCACGCTCTGGCGATCGAAGGTGGTGGTGCTGGGCATGGAGACCACGCGCACGGCGATCTTCTTCGCCGCCAAGAGCTCCTGCGCCTTCAGCGCCAGCTGCACTTCGGAGCCGGTGGCGATGATCACCGCCTGTGCCTTGCCCTTGAGGCCGATGTCGGCCGGCTCGGACAGCACATAGGCGCCGCGGCTGATGTCCCCCAGGTCCTTCTTGGGCGCGTAGGGCACGTTCTGGCGACTCAGCAGCAGGGCGGTGGGGCGGCTCTTGTTTTCCAGCGCCACGGCCCAAGCGATGGCGGTCTCGGCGGTGTCGGCCGGGCGCCAGACATCGAGGTTGGGAATCAGGCGCAGCGAGGCACCATGCTCGACCGACTGGTGTGTGGGGCCATCTTCACCCAAGCCGATGGAGTCGTGCGTGAAGACGTGGATCACGCGCTGCTTCATCAGCGCGGCCATGCGGATGGCGTTGCGCGAGTAGTCGCTGAAGGTCAGGAAGGTGCCGCCGTAGGGGATGAAACCCCCATGCAGCGCCACGCCGTTCATGATGGCGGCCATGCCGAACTCGCGCACGCCGTAGTTGATGTGGCGGCCGCCGTTGGGCTCGCCGGCCTGGTCGAAGCGCAGGTTGGGCGTGTGGCTGGTGTTGGTGAGGTTGGAGCCGGTCAGGTCGGCCGAGCCCCCCAGCAGCTCGGGCAGAGCGGCGGTGAAGGCTTCCAGGGCCAGTTGGCTGGCCTTGCGGCTGGCCACGGTCTCGGCCTTGGTGTGGGCGGCGATGGCGGCATCGACGGCCACCTGGGCAAAGTTCTTCGGCAGCTCGCCAGCCATGCGGCGCAGCAACTCGGCGGCCAGCGCCGGGTGGGCAGCCTGGTAGGCGGCGAAGCGGGTGTTCCACTCGGCTTCGGCGGCAGCGCCACGGGCCTTGGCGTCCCAGGCGGCGTACACATCGGCCGGGATCTCGAAGGGAGCGTGCGGCCAGCCCAGGGCTTCGCGGGTCAGGGCGATCTCTTCGGCGCCCAGGGGTTCGCCGTGGGCCTTGGAGGTGTTGGCGCGGTTGGGCGAGCCCTTGCCGATGGCGGTCTTGCAGATGATCAGGGTGGGGGCCGCGTTCTGGCCCTTGGCCTGGGCGATGGCCTGCGACACGGCGTCCACGTCATGGCCGGCCACCGGGCCGATCACGTTCCAGCCATAGGCCTGGAAGCGTTGGGCGGTGTTGTCGATGAACCAGGGCGCGACCTGGCCGTCGATCGAGATGCCGTTGTCGTCGTACAGGGCGATCAGCTTGCCCAGCTTCCAGGCACCGGCCAGGGCGGCCGCTTCGTGGCTGATGCCTTCCATCAGGCAACCGTCGCCCATGAAGACATAGGTGTGGTGGTCGACCACGGCGTGGCCGTCGCGGTTGAACTCCTTGGCCAGCAGCTTCTCGGCCAGCGCGAAGCCCACGGCATTGGTGATGCCCTGGCCCAGCGGGCCGGTGGTGGTTTCCACGCCGGGGGTGATGCCCACTTCGGGGTGGCCGGCCGTCTTGCTGTGCAGCTTGCGGAAGTTCTTCAGTTCTTCGATCGGCAGCGGGTAGCCGGTGAGGTGCAGCAGCGCGTAGATCAGCATCGAGCCGTGGCCGTTGGACAGCACGAAGCGGTCACGGTCCAGCCACTGGGGCTGACTCGGGTTGTGCTTGAGGTGCTGGCCCCACAGGGCCACCGCCATGTCGGCCATGCCCATGGGGGCACCCGGGTGACCGGAGTTGGCGAGTTGAACGGCGTCCATGGCCAACGCGCGGATCGCGTTTGCCATATCTTGTTGTTGCTGGGTGTTGGCCATCGGGAGAAGCTCCGGATTGGAGGGTCTGGGGGAAACCCCGCATTTTACCGGTCGCGCCCGACCCAGGTCGCGAAGCCCACTTTCAGGGCCGCCGTCCGACGCATTCAGCCCCTGACTTGCACTAAAGTGGAGCCTCTTATGCTTGGCCTCCACCTGACCGCTGATTTGCACGACTGCCGCTGTGCGCCGCACTGGCTGCAAGACGCGCCAGCGCTGGGCCAGGCCTGCCTGGAGGCCGTGGCAGCCAGTGGCCTGCAGGCGGTCAGCCAACTGGTGCACCCCTTCCCCGCCGGGCCCAAGGGCCCCGGCGGCGTGACCGCCACCGTGCTGCTGGCCGAATCGCACCTGTGCGTGCACACCTGGCCCGAACTGGGCGCCGTGACGCTCGACGTCTACGTGTGCAATGTAGGCGCCGACCACGCCCCCCAGGCGCGTGCCCTGCTGGCCCGATTGCTGGCCCTGTTCCAGCCCGGCCGCCAGCGCCTGCAGGAACTGCAGCGCGGCAGCCTGATCGAAGCGGCCCAACCCCTTGCGGCCTGACGCCCCGGCCTGATCCATGAACCCCACGCAAGACGCCCTCATGCAAGACACCCCGGCCATGCTGCTGGCCGCCGGCCGTGGCGAGCGCATGCGCCCACTCACCGACCGGCAGCCCAAGCCGCTGCTGTCGGTGCAGGGCCGCCCGCTGCTGCAGTGGCAGCTGGAGGCGCTGGCCCGCGACGGCTGCCGTCGCGTGCTGATCAACACCGCCTGGCTGGGCCAGCAGATCCAAGACCATTTCGGCCCGCAGTTCGCCACCGCGCAGGGCCCGCTGGCGCTGCGCTATTCCGACGAGGCCGCCGACTTTGGCGGAGCACTGGAAACCGCTGGCGGCATTGCCCGCGCGCTGCCCCACCTGGGCGAGGTGTTCTGGCTGGCCGCGGGCGATGTGTTTGCCCCCGACTTCGTGTTCGACCCGCAGGCCCTGGCCCGCTTCAGCGCCGGCAGTGCCCTGGCCCACCTGTGGCTGGTGCCCAACCCGGCGCACAACCCGCGCGGCGACTTCGGCCTGAGCGCCGAGGGCCTGGCCCTGAACCTGAGCGCCGACCAGCCCGGCCCGCGCCACACCTACAGCACCATCGGGCTGTACCGCGCCGAGCTGTTCACGGCCCCCTGGTGCGACATCGCCGCCGGCAACCCGCAGGGGCAGGCCGCCGCGCTCGCACCGCTGCTGCGCCGCGCCATGGACGCCGGCCGCGTGACGGCCAGCCTGTACACCGGTCGCTGGACTGACGTGGGCACGCCCGAGCGCCTGGCCCAACTGAACACGCCCCAGAACGCGGCCTGACACACACCGATCGCCCACACCCCAGCCCAGCGCCGCCGAAAGCCCGCCATGTCCGACCTCCCCACCCTCGCCCCCACCCCCTTGAGCGTCTACGCCGAACGCCGCGCCCGCGTGGCCCAGGCCATCGGGCCCAACGGCATCGCCATCGTGCCCACCGCGCCCGAGCGCCAGCGCAACCGCGACAGCGATTTTCTGTACCGGCACGACAGCTACTTCTACTACCTGACGGGCTTCACCGAAGCCAACGCCTGGCTGGTCATCACCGGCGACGGCCACAGCACGCTGTGGTGCAACCCCAAGGACCTGGAGCGCGAGATCTGGGACGGCTACCGCCTGGGCCCGGATGCGGCCCCCGCCGCCCTGGGCGTGGACACCGCCTGGCCAGTGACCGAGCTGGACACCCGCCTGCCCAAGCTGCTGGAAAACCGCGACGTGGTGCACTACCCCTTCGCCACCCACAAGGGCCTGGAAACCCGGGTCGACGGCTGGCTGGGCCAGGTGCGCGCCCGGGTGCGCTTCGGTGCCCTGTGCCCGGCCATGCAGCGCGACCTGTGCGGCGTGCTCGACGAGATGCGCCTGATCAAGGACGGGCACG
>CALRMF020000041.1:0-14349 GCA_943369035.1 Curvibacter sp. AEP1-3 | reverse complement strand
ACCGGGCCGCTCCCGGGCCCCCTGGTCGTTGGCGGCCATCAAGCCGATCCGGCCATCGGTGCTGCCAGGGTCAAATATGATACAAATGATACTATTTCGGCATCTGAGGCAACGCTCGGCTTTTGACGTTGGCCAAGGCGGGATGTCCTTTTGGGGGTGCGAGGGGAATCCATGGCGAAGACACTGATTCTTGCGATTGACGGCGATTTGACCAGCGGCCAGGTGCTGGAAGGTTTTCTGGGCGAGGCCTATGAGGTGCATTGGGCCAGAAGCGCCATGGACGGACTGGAAATGGCCTGGGCTAGCCGTCCGGCGCTGATACTGCTCAATGTGGAACTACCGGACAGCAGCGGCTTTGACCTGCAGTTGCAGCTCAAGCGTGACGTCAGTCTGCGCGACGTACCCGTCATCTTCCTGCTGAAGGAGATGAATGCGGAACTGGAGTCGCAAGCCCTCGAAATGGGGGCGGCAGACTGCCTTGTCAAACCCCTGCATCCCAGGCTTCTGGCGCGCAAGGTAGGCAACGTAATTTCCCGGGAGATGCTGCGGGTCGAGCTCGCACGGCGGGAGGCGGATTGGCGTGCAATCTTGCAGACGGTGCCGGACCTCATGTTTCGAATCGATCGCAAGGGGACCTACCTGAGCGTGTTTGCGCACGATGCCTCGCTGCTGGCGTTGCCCAAGCGGCAACTGATCGGCAAATCGGTGTTCGACGTCCTGCCGGCGGACGCCGCAGCGATCATCATGGAAGCCCTGGCGGAAGCGGCAGAGGCGGGGGGCTCGTATGGCCGCGTGATCGAGCTGGAGTTTCCCGATGGCGTGCACTGGTTTGAACTCTCGGTGGCCCGCGCGGGCCGGGCGCAGGCCGCCGAACAGACCTTCATTCTGCTGTCGCGCGACGTTACACGGCGCAAGCAGGCGGAGCTCCAGATCAGACATCTGGCGCGGCATGACCCGTTGACCGCATTGCCGAACCGGGCGCATTTCCTCGAACTGGCCGAAATGTCCATTGCAATTGCCAGCCGCAGCCAGGAATGCGTGGCCTTGCTGTATCTCGACCTGGACAAGTTCAAGCCAGTCAATGACACGTATGGTCACCGGATGGGTGATCGCGTGCTGAAGGAAGCCGCGGCCCGCATGCAGGCCTGTCTGAGAAAATCAGACAGCATCGGACGCATTGGTGGCGATGAGTTCATGATCCTGCTCACCAGCGTGGACGGCATTGAGGCAGCACGCCACGTGGCCGACAAGTTGAGACGCAAGCTGGAGGAGCCCATGCAGTATGACGGCTTCTCGGTTGCGATCTCTTGCAGTACCGGCATTGCCCTCTACCCACAGCACGGTCGTTCCTTTGACGAGCTGAGTCACTGTGCCGACAGTGCGATGTACGCGGCGAAACAGGCCGGACGAAATGCCGTGCAGATCTACTCGGATGCCGGTCACGATGCGTGACGCCAGCCCAGCGGCCCGCGTGGGCAGGGACTGACGCGGGGACGCAAGCTACTTCGTCAGCAGTCGCATCGCTTCCTCAATGCCCTTGATGGTCAACGGGTACATGCGCTGGTTCATGAGCTGCTGCATGATGGCGATGCTCTGGCGGTACTGCCAAACACCCTGCGGCTCGGGATTGATCCAGACGAACTTGGGGAAGGCGTGGGTGAGGCGTTGCAGCCATTCGGCACCTGCTTCCTCGTTGTTGTATTCCACGCTGCCGCCCGGTTGCAGGATCTCGTAGGGGCTCATGGTGGCGTCGCCGACGAAGATCAGCTTGTAGTCCTTGTTGTACTTGCGGATGATGTCCCAGGTCGGGAACTTCTCGCTGTAGCGCCGGCGGTTGTTTTTCCACATGAAGTCGTAGACGCAGTTGTGGAAGTAATAGAACTCCAGGTGCTTGAACTCGGTCTTGGTGGCGCTGAAGAGTTCTTCCACCCGGGCAATGTGCTCGTCCATGGTGCCGCCCACGTCCATCAGCAGCAGCACCTTCACGTTGTTGTGCCGCTCGGGCACCATCTTGATGTCCAGGTAGCCGGCGTTGGCCGCGGTGGAGCGGATGGTGTCGTCCAGATCCAGTTCCAGTTCATGCCCTTCGCGTGCAAAGCGGCGCAGCCGGCGCAGCGCCACCTTGATGTTGCGCGTGCCCAGCTCCTGGGTGTCGTCGTAGTCCTTGTAGGCGCGCTGGTCCCACACCTTCACCGCACTCTTGTTGCGGCCCTTGTCCTGGCCGATGCGGATGCCCTGCGGGTTGTAGCCATTGGCACCGAAGGGGCTGGTGCCACCGGTGCCGATCCACTTGCTGCCGCCCTCGTGGCGCTCCTTCTGCTCCTCGAAGCGTTTCTTGAGCGTTTCCATCAGCTCGTCCCAGCCCATCTTCTCGATGGCGGCCTTCTCCTCCGGGCTGAGGTTGAGCTCCAGGTTCTTGCGCAGCCACTCCAGCGGGATGTCCTTGGTGAAGTCGGTCAGCATCTCCACGCCCTTGAAGTAGGCGGCAAAGGCGCGGTCGAACTTGTCGTAGTGCTTTTCGTCCTTCACCAGCGTGGTGCGGCTCAGGTAGTAGAAGTCGTCGACCGAGTAGCCCGAGCTGCCGCCTTCGCCCGCCGGCGCCGCCTTGGGGCCAACCACACCTTCCTTCAGGGCTTCGAGCAGCGTCAGGAACTCCTTCACCGACACCGGCAGCCTGGCCGCGCGCAGCGTGTAGAAGAAATCGATCAGCATGTCGCCTCCTGTGCGGTCGGCTGCGAACGCGGTCGGTCCAGCAGGTAGCGCAGCTGCGCCTTGACTTCCGGCCATTCACCTCGCGTCAGGCTGTACATCACGGTGTCGCGGATGGTGCCGTCACGCCGCAGGGCCTGGCCACGGATCACGCCGTCTTTCCTGGCCCCCAGGCGTTCGATGGCGGCCTGGGAGGCGAAGTTGAAATTGTCGGTGCGCCAGCCCACCACGTGGCAGCCCAGGGTTTCGAAGGCATGTGTCAGCAGCATGAGCTTGCAGGTGGTGTTGACGTGCGTGCGTTGCACGCTTTTCGCGTACCAGGTGTAGCCGATCTCCAGCCTTTTGACGGCCGGCAGGATGTCGTGGTAGCTGGTGCTGCCCAGCACGCGGCCGCTGGTTTCTTCGGTCACGGCAAAGGCAAGGCGGCTGTCCTCAGCACGCATCTTCAGCGCCGTCTCGATGTAGTTACGTGTCTCGTGTGGGGCCGGTACGCTGGTCACACGCAGGGTCCAGAGCTCGCCATCGGCCGCGGCCGTGCGCAGGCCGTCCTCGTGCTCGGGGCCGAGCGACACCAGCCGCACGCCGCGCAGCGCCAGGGTGACCGGCTCGACCCAGGCCATTTCAGGCCCCCGAGTCCCTGCGGCCCTGTGCCTGTCGGGCACGCCAGTAGCGTGCCAGCTGCAGGCCCAGCCCGCCACCCAGGCCCACCAGGGCGATGGCGCCAATGCTGGCGCCGTCGTAACCTTCCGAGAACAGATCCCAGCCCAACAGAATGCCGAGCCAGTAACCGGCCAGTGCCCCGCCAATGAAACCGATGGCGTCGGACAGGCCTTCAAGCAGCAGCTTGTTCATGGTGCGTCCTGTCCTGTCTCAGCGGTTGCGCTGGTTCATGAACACCAGCTTTTCGAACAGGCTGACATCCTGCTCGTTCTTGAGCAGCGCACCGACCAGCGGCGGTACGGCCACCTTGTCGTCCTTGCTCTGCAGGGCGTCGAGCGGGATGTCCTCGGCCAGCAGCAGCTTGAGCCAGTCCAGCAACTCGCTGGTCGAGGGCTTCTTCTTCAGCCCCGGCAGGTTGCGCACATCGAAGAAGGTCTTCATGGCAGCACTCAGCAGTTCCTGCTTCAGGCCGGGGAAATGCACCTCGACGATCTTCTTCATCGTCTCGGCGTCGGGGAACTTGATGTAGTGGAAGAAGCAGCGGCGCAGGAAGGCGTCCGGCAGTTCCTTCTCGTTGTTGGAGGTGATGAACACCAGCGGGCGGTGCTTGGCCTTGACCAGCTCGCGCGTCTCATAGCAGTAGAACTCCATGCGGTCGAGTTCACGCAGCAGGTCGTTGGGAAACTCGATATCGGCCTTGTCGATCTCGTCGATCAGCAGCGCCACCGGCTGGTCGGCGGTGAAGGCCTGCCACAGCACGCCCTTGACGATGTAGTTGTGGATGTCCTTGACCTTCTCGTCCCCCAGCTGGCTGTCGCGCAGCCGGCTGACCGCGTCGTATTCATACAGGCCCTGCTGCGCCTTGGTGGTGGACTTGATGTGCCACTGCAGCAGCGGCAGGCCCAGCGCGGTCGACACTTCCTCGGCCAGCATGGTCTTGCCGGTGCCGGGCTCGCCCTTGACCAGCAGTGGCCGCTTGAGCGTGATGGCCGCATTGACCGACAGCATCAGGTCCTGGGTGGCGACGTAGTTGGAGGTTCCTTGGAATTTCATGGTCTGGACGTGTCAGGCAAGGGCTGGGGAAAACACGGAGATGGCGGTCGATATAATGCCGAACTGATTTATATCAATCACTGGCTATTTTTCTCAATCACAGGCTGATTGTCCTCGCAAAATGAACAAACTGTTGCTGACGCTTTCTTCCGTGCTTGTCGCTTCTGTGACGGCCCTCTCCGCCCATGCCCAGGACGCCCAGGGTGACGCCAAAGCCGGCGAGAAAAAAATCGCCATGTGCATCGGCTGCCACGGCATTCATGGCTATCAGGCCAGCTTCCCTGAAGTGCACAAGGTGCCGATGATCTCGGGCCAGAACGCCAAGTTCATCGTCGCCGCGCTCAACGCCTACAAGAAGGGCGAGCGGAAGCACCCGTCCATGCGCGGCATCGCCGATACCCTGAGCGACCAGGACATCGCCGATGTAGCGGCTTACTACGAAGCGCACGGCAAGGTTGAAGGCGCCGCGCCCAAGGCGGCTCCCGCGCCGTCCGCCAAGGTGGCCGAGCTGCTGAACAAGGGCGGTTGCGTGGCCTGCCACGGCGCCGACTTCAACAAGCCGATCGACCCGAGCTACCCCAAGGTGGCCGGCCAGCATGCCGACTACCTGTTCGTGGCACTCAAGTCGTACAAGACCGAAGGCCTGGCGACCTGGGGCCGTTCCAACGCCATCATGGGTGGTGTTGCCAAGCAGTTCACCAATGCCGAACTGAAGGAAATGGCCAAGTACATCAGCAGCCTGCCGGGCGAGCTCAAGACGGTGCCGCAAAGCCGCTTCCGCTGAGCCATCCTGGTGCCGACAGAAAAGCCGCTCATTGAGCGGCTTTTTTGCTTTGTCTTCGGCCGCTGCGCTTAACTTTGCCGCGCAAAGTCAGCCTGCGACGCAAGCCGCGAACGGCTTGTCTGGGGGGTCAGTCTTTCGTGGCCCGCTGCTGTACGCAATCGATGTAGGCGGCGCCATCGGGCGGGCGGCCGGCGCGCTGGCTCTCCCACACCATGCGGCCCAGGCAGTCCATCACCTCGTGGTGGGCGTCATGCAGCGAGTTGCGCTTCGCCGTCAGCAGTTCCACCGCCTGCCGGATGCCGCGCGGCTGATCGATGCTGCACTGCTCGCTGATGGAGAGGTGCATGGACAGGTGCAGGAAAGGGTTGGTGCGGCCGTGCTCCACCTCGTGCATGCGGGCCAGGGCGCCGTCCAGGTCGTCCAGCTCGGCATGGAACTCCGGGTGCTCCGCAATCCACTGGCTGGCAAGCAGCTCGATCGCCTCCATCGGCTGGCCGGCGCGGGCCTTGGCGCGCACGCCGCAGAAGAAACGCCGTACATCGGCCTGTGAGGGTTGAAACATCATGGGTCGATTATGCGGCGGGCCCAGGTCAGCCCAGCCGCGCGGAGATGGTCCGGGCCGCGGCGAGCAGCGGTGGCAGCAGCTTCTCCTGCGCCACCTTGGCGCTGGTGCGGTTGGCCTGGCCGCTGATGTTCAGTGCCGCGATGACGCGGCCGGCCCGGTTGGTGATGGGGGCGGCCAGGGAAATCAGGCCCTCCTCCAGTTCCTGGTTGACGATGCACCAGCCCTGGCGCCGCACCTGCTGGATGCGCGCCAGCAGGGTGTCCGGATCGGTGATGGTGTGCTTGGTCAAGGCCTTGGGACGCGAGGCCTTGAGCTGCCTGAGCAGGACCTCGTCCGGCAGATCGGCCAGCAGCACGCGGCCCATGCTGGTGCAGTAGGCCGGCAGCCGCGAGCCCACGCCCAGGGTGTTGCGCATGATCTTGTGCGTGGGCACACGCAGCACGTAGACGATGTCGGTGCCGTCCAGCACGGCGGCCGAGCAGGATTCCTTTACTTCGTCCACCAGCGACTCCATCACCGGCTCGGCCAGGTTCCAGATCGGCATGGACGACAGGTAGGCAAAGCCGAGGTCGAGGATGCGTGCGGTCAGGCGAAAGAGCCGGCCGTCGCTCTCCACATAACCCAGCGTCTGCAGCGTGAGCAGGATGCGCCGCGCCCCGGCGCGCGTCAGGCCGGTGCGCTCGGCCACTTCGCTCAGGGTCTGCTGCGGTGTCTGTGCGCTGAAGGAGCGGATCACTTCCAGCCCGCGGGCGAAGGACTGCACATAGCTGTCGCCGGGCTGGGGGGCTGTCGCTTGGGTGGCAGAGGACATTTTTGGGGGTTTGGGAATTGCTCTAGAATTCATTATACGAACAAATGTTCGATATGCGAACAAATCGAGATGCCCGTCAAGGCGTCTTTCCCCTTGCTTGGCATCACCCTCGCGGAGATTCAGGATGATCAACAAAATTGCGGCCTCGGTGGCCGAGGCGCTGGCCGGCATCAAGGACGGCGCCACCGTCATGATCGGCGGCTTCGGCACCGCCGGCATTCCCATGGAACTGATCGATGGGCTGATCGCGCAGGGCGCGAAAGACCTCACGGTGGTCAACAACAACGCCGGCAATGGCGACACCGGTCTGGCCGCGCTGCTGGCCACCGGCCGCGTGCGCAAGATCATTTGCAGTTTCCCGCGCCAGGCCGACAGCTTTGTCTTCGACAGTCTCTACCGCAGCGGCAAGCTGGAACTGGAACTGGTGCCGCAGGGCAACCTGTCCGAACGCATCCGCGCTGCCGGTGCCGGCATCGGCGCCTTCTTCACGCCCACAGGCTATGGCACGGAGCTGGCCAAGGGCAAGGAGACACGCGAGATCAATGGCAAGCACTACGTGCTTGAGTACCCGATCCACGGCGACGTGGCGCTGATCAAGGCCGAGCGCGGCGACCGCTGGGGCAACCTGACCTACCGCAAAACGGCACGCAACTTCGGCCCCTCCATGGCCATGGCTTGCAAGCAGACGATTGCCAGCGTGCACGACATCGTGGAACTGGGCGGGCTCGACCCGGAGGCCGTCGTGACGCCCGCCATCTTCGTCAGCAAGATCGTCAAGATCGAACGCCAGGCCACGCAGGCCGGCGGTTTCAAGAAAGCCGCGTGATCATGAGCTATACCAAACGCACCAAAGACCAGCTGGCGGCCCGTGTGGCGCAGGACATTCCTGAAGGCGCGGTGGTGAACCTCGGCATCGGCCAGCCGACGCTGGTGGCCAACCACATTCCCAAAGAGCGCGAAGTGCTGCTGCACAGCGAGAACGGCCTGCTCGGCATGGGCCCGGCACCGGCACCGGGGCAGGAAGACTACGACCTCATCAACGCCGGCAAACAGCCGGTGACGCTGCTGCCCGGCGGCTCGTACTTCCACCACACCGACAGCTTCGCCATGATGCGCGGCGGCCACCTGGACATCTGCGTGCTGGGCGCCTTCCAGGTCTCGGCCACCGGGGACCTGGCCAACTGGCACACCGGCGAGAAGGACGCCATCCCCGCGGTGGGCGGCGCCATGGACCTGGCGGTCGGCGCCAAGCAGACCTGGGTCATGATGGATTTGTTGACCAAGCAGGGCGAGAGCAAGGTGGTGAAGGATTGCACCTACCCGCTGACCGGCATCGCCTGCGTCAAGCGCATCTATGCCGACCTTTGCACCCTCGAATGCACGCCGCAGGGCCTCAAGCTGATCGACCTGGTCGACGGCCTGACACACGCCGAACTGGAAAAGCTGCTCGACTTGCCCATCCAGCACTGAACCATTCCCTTCATAGAGACAAGGACACCCCATGAGCCAGACATTGACACAAGCCTTCATCTGCGACGCCATCCGCACCCCCATCGGTCGTTACGGCGGTGCCTTGAGCAGCGTGCGCACCGACGACCTCGGCGCCATTCCCCTCAAGGCGCTGATGGCACGCAACCCGAAGGTGGACTGGGCGGCCCTGACCGATGTGCTCTACGGCTGCGCCAACCAGGCCGGTGAAGACAACCGCAACGTGGCCCACATGGCCAGCCTGCTGGCCGGCCTGCCGGTGGAAGTGCCTGGCGCCACCATCAACCGCCTGTGCGGTTCGGGGCTGGATGCCGTGGGCACGGCCGCACGCGCCATCAAGTCGGGCGAAGCCGGGCTGATGATTGCCGGCGGTGTGGAGAGCATGAGCCGCGCCCCCTTTGTGATGCCCAAGGCCGAGACCGCCTTCAGCCGCAACAACGCGGTGTACGACACCACCATCGGCTGGCGCTTCGTCAACAAGCTGATGAAAGAAATGTACGGTGTCGACTCCATGCCGGAGACGGCCGAGAACGTGGCCACCGACTTCAAGATCGAGCGCGAGGCGCAGGACCGCATGGCCCTGGCCAGCCAGCTCAATGCCGTGGCGGCGCAGAAGGCCGGACACCTGGCGCGCGAGATCACGCCTGTCACCATTCCCCAGAAGAAGGGTGACGCCATCGTCGTCGACACCGACGAGCATCCGCGCGCTACCAGCCTCGAAGCATTGGCCAAGCTCAAGGGCGTGGTGCGGCCTGATGGCACCGTGACGGCCGGCAATGCCTCGGGCGTGAACGATGGCGCCTGTGCGCTGCTGCTGGCCAACGAGGCCAATGCCGCCAAATACGGCCTCACGCCGCGTGCCCGTGTGGTGGGCATGGCCACCGCGGGTGTGGCGCCGCGCATCATGGGATTTGGCCCCACGCCGGCCACGCTCAAGGTGCTGGCTCAGACCGGCATCACGCTCGACCAGCTTGACGTGATCGAACTCAACGAAGCCTTTGCCGCGCAAGGCCTGGCCGTGCTGTGTGCCCTGGGCCTGAAGGACGATGACGCCCGTGTGAACGCCTGGGGCGGCGCCATTGCGCTGGGCCACCCGCTGGGCGCCAGCGGTGCCCGCCTGGCCACCACGGCGGTGAACCGCCTGCATGCCACCGGTGGCCGTTATGCGCTGTGCACCATGTGCATCGGTGTCGGCCAGGGCATTGCCGTGATTCTGGAGCGCGTGTGAGCATGGGCATGGCATCGACCGAAGTCACCGTGGTCACCGGCGCCAGCAACGGCATCGGCCGCGCGATTGCCGAAGCCCTGCTGACCCAGGGTCGCGCCGTGGTCAACCTCGACCACGTGCTGCCCAGCTGGCAACACCCCTTGCTCACCTCCTACCAGGCCGACCTGACCAACGAGGCCGTCACGCGTGAACGTGCTGCCGAAGTGGCCGCCAAGCACAACGTGACGGCACTGGTGAACAACGCCGGCGCCACGCGCCCCGGCACCATCGACACCGCCAGCACCGCGCAGCTCGACGACGTGGTGGGCCTGCACCTGCGTGCGCCCATGCTGCTGGTGCAGGCCTTCCTGCCCACGCTGCGTGCCAGCGGGCAGGGGCGTATCGTCAACATGTCCTCGCGTGCGGCACTGGGCAAGCCGGAGCGTGTGGTCTATTCGGCCACCAAGGCTGGTTTGATCGGCATGACCCGCACGCTGGCCATGGAGCTGGGCGGTGACGGCATCACCGTCAACGCCATCGGCCCGGGGCCGATTGCCACAGAGCTGTTTCGCAACAGCAACCCGGAAGGTGCGCCGCAGACGCAACGCATCATCGACAGCATCGTCGTCAAGCGCATCGGCACGCCGCAGGACGTGGCGCGCGCTGCGCTGTTCTTTCTCTCGCCCGACAACGGTTTTGTTACCGGGCAGGTGCTCTACGTCTGTGGCGGCACCACGCTGGGGGTGGCCCCGGTCTGATTCACCAGCCCTTCGGGGCATTCCTCGCCCGGGTGCTGGCCGACGGCTCACAAGGCAGCGCTCAACCGGCACACGGGTATTCACTTCCCCATCCTGAAGGATGACCTCATGTCTATCGCCAACCGTTTCTCCTCTCCCTCACGTCGCCGTTTTGGCCTCGGCACCCTGGCTGTTGCCGCGCTCGGCGCCGGCCTGCTGGCCGCTGCACCTGCTCGCGCGCAGACGGCCTTCCCTAGCAAGAACATCACCATCGTCGTCCCGTTCTCGGCCGGTGGCACCACCGACATCCTGGCGCGCATCGTCGGCCAGGCTCTGAGCACCGAACTCGGCCAGGCGGTGGTAATCGACAACCGTGCCGGTGCGGGCGGCAACATCGGCGGCCAGGCCGCTGCCAGGGCGCCGGCCGACGGCCACACCCTGTTCATGGGCACGGTGGGCACGCACGCCATCAACGCCAGCCTGTACAAGAAGATGCCCTTCGACCCGATCAAGGACTTCGCACCGCTGACGCGCGTCGCCAACGTGCCGAATCTGCTGGTGGCCAACCCGGCCCAGCCCTACAAGAACGTGGCGGAGTTGATCGCCTACGCCAAGGCCAATCCGGGCAAGGTCAACTTCGGTTCGTCGGGCAGCGGCAGCTCCATCCACCTGTCGGGTGAGCTGTTCAACTCCATGGCCAAGGTGGACATGGTGCACGTGCCTTACAAGGGCAGCGCACCGGCGGTGACGGACCTGCTGGGCAACCAGATCGGCATCATGTTCGACAACATGCCGTCTGCCATCCAGCATGTGCGCTCCGGCAAGCTGCGCCCGCTGGCCGTCACTACGGCCAAGCGCTCGCCCGAGCTGCCCAACGTGCCGACCATCGCCGAAGCCGGTGTGCCCGGTTATGAGGCCACTTCGTGGTTCGGCCTGTTCGCGCCGGCTGGCACACCGCCGGCCGTCATCACCCGCCTGAACACAGCCATCGTCAAGGTATTGGCCCAGCCGGATGTGAAGAAGAAGATCAGCGAGCAGGGCGCCGAGGTCTACAGCGAAAAGCCCGAGCAGTTTGCCGCCTTCATCCAGAAAGAATCGGTGAAGTGGGGCAAGGTGGTGCGTGAATCGGGCGCCAGCCTCGACTGACGTGCCCCCACTGGGCAGGCTCGGTACAGGCCGGGGCCTGGCTCAGTGCACCCGCCACAGGGGCAGCTGCCAGTCGCGCCACAGGGCCAGGATGCGCAGGCCGGCGGTGATGGTCACCGTGGCGCTCAGCGCCAGCCACTCGGGTGTCGCCAGGGCCGCCAGGCCCAGATAGACCCAGCCGCCGATGAAGGCGCACAGCGCGTAGGGCCGGTGGTCGCGGAAGGCGGTGGGAATCTCGTTGCAGACGATGTCGCGCAGCACACCGCCGAACACCGGCGTCACCACGCCCATCAACACGGCCACCAGGGCCGGCATGCCGGCGTTGCTGGCCACGTCCACCCCCACGGCGGCAAACAGTCCCAGGCCCAAGGCATCGGGCAGCTGGATGATGCGTTCCGTCGGCTCGAAGTGCCGCTGACGCATGAACAGCATGGCGGCCGTGGCCAGTGCCAGCACGCCCCAGAGGTATTCCACATGGCGCACCCAGAAGAACGGGCGCTGGTCCAGCAGCAGGTCGCGTAACGTGCCGCCGCCGAACGCGGCCAGAAAGGCCACGGCGTAGACGCCTACCGCGTCGAGCCGGCTGCGCGCGGCGACCATGACGCCGGAGAGGGTAAAGGCCATGGTGGCGGCCACTTCAAGGAGGTGGCGCAGCCAAGTGCCCCAGGTGCTGATCGTTTCCATGCCCGGATTGTGCCGCCCGGCGCGGCCAGTGGCTCTTTTTCAGTCATCGGAAAACTGATTTTCCGTGGCCCGCTTGTTCCTGTCCGCGCTTTGCCCAACACTGCGCTGCGAATCATGACAAGTTCAAGAACGAGGAGACACACGCGATGAGCAAGAAGATCGGCTGGATCGGCCTGGGCCGGATGGGCGAAGCCATGGTGACCAAGCTGCTGAAGGCAGGCCACACCGTCCATGTGTGGAACCGCACCGCGTCCAAGGCGGCGCACCTGGCCGAGTACGGCGCGAAGATCGAAGCCAACAAGATCGACCTGGCCGGCTGCGACGTGGTCTTCACCATGGTCTCCACCACCGACGACCTGAAGGAAGTGCTGTTCGGCCCCGGCGGCCTGGTGACCGGCGCGAAGAAACCGCAGGTGGTGGTGGACAGCTCCTCCATCTCGCAGGAAGGCTCGGCCGAGATCCGCGCCCAGCTCGAAGGCATGGGCGTGGCCTACCTCTGCGCGCCGGTCTCCGGCAATGCCAAGGTGGCCAAGGCCGGCAAGCTGCTGGTGGTCGCCTCGGGCCCGAAGCAGCTGTACGACATGGCCGAGCCCTACCTGCAGGCCATGTCGCGCAAGACCATGTGGGTGGGCGAGGGCGAGCTGGCCCGCATCTGGAAGATCGCGCACAACACCATGTTCGGCGTCATCATCCAGAACCTGTGCGAGATCACCGTGCTGGCCGAGAAGGCCGGCATCCCGCGCAACGTGTTCCTGGAGAGCATCAACGACTCGGTGCTGGGTTCCATGTACACGCGTTACAAGACGCCGGTGCTGTGCAACCTCAACTGGGAGCAGGTCACCTTCACGCCCAAGCTGCTGCTGAAAGACATGGACCTCGGCATGGGCGCGGCCAAGGCGCATGGCGTCCCCATGCCGGCGGCCGCGGCCACGCGCGAATCGATCGCCCGCATGGTGGGCCATGGCCTGGACAATGTGGACTTCGCCATCCTGCTGCAGGAAACAGCGCACGACGCCGGGCTGCAGATCCAGCCGCTGAACCTGCAGATTCCTGACGGACTCACGTCCTGAATTCAGGGAGTCGAATGTGCGCACCCTGATCCGCGGCGCCACCGTCATCACCCTGGACGCGCAGGGCGACCTGCCGCGTGGTGACGTGCTGGTGACGGGCGACACCATCACCGAGATCGCGCCCGCCCTGCACGTGGACGACGCCCAGGTGGTGGACGCCACCGGCTGCATCGTCATCCCCGGCCTGGTCAACGCGCACATGCACACCTGGCAGACCGCGCTGCGCGGCCTGGCCGCCAACTGGACGCTGCTGGAGTACTTCCAGAAGATGCACGCGGGCCTGGCCACCGTGTTCGAGCCGGACGACCTCTACATCGCCACCCTGGTCGGCGCGCTGAACCAGCTCAACTGCGGCACCACCACGCTGGCGGACTGGTGCCACAACAACAAGACGCCGCAACACAACGACGCCGCCATTCAAGGCCTGCTCGAATCGGGCATCCGCGCCGCCTTCTTCCATGGCACCCCCAAGCCCGACCCCAAGCCCGGCGAGCGCCCGTTCTGGGAAGTGCCGCACCCACGTGCCGAGGTCGAGCGCCTGCTGAAAGCCCACCAGGGCAATCCAACCTTAAGCGTGCACGCCGCCGTGCTCGGCCCGCATTACTCGACGCTCGACGTGGCGCTGCACGACTTCCGCATGGTCAAGGAACTGGGCGTCGTGGGCTCGCTGCACCAGGGCGGCGGGCCGGCGCGCACGCCCGAGGGCTGGGAGCAGCTCGAAGCCGCAGGCCTGCTGGGGCCGCAGATCAACATCGTGCATGGCCATGCGCTGAGCGATGCGCAGCTCAGGCGCTTCTGCGCCCTCGGCATGAGCTTCTCCGCCGCGGCGGAAAACGAAATGACGCAAGGCCACGGTCACCCCATCACCGGCCGCCTGCGCGCTTTGGGCAAGGCGCCCTCGCTAGGCGTGGACCTGGAGAGCGTGCTCAGCGGCGACATGCTCACGCAGGCGCGCGTCGCTTTAGGCATGCAGCGCAGCCTGGACAACGCGGCCTACCGCGAGGCGCACGGCACCATCCCGCCCACTTCCACCATCACCACGCGCGAGGCGCTGCAGTGGGTCACGGTGGAAGGCGCGCGCATGCTGGGCCAGCTCGACCGCATTGGCACGCTGGCACCGGGCAAGCAGGCCGACCTGGTCCTGATCCGCGCCGACGACCTGAACATGCAGCCGGTGCACGACCCGGTGAGCACGGTGGTGATGCAGACCACGCTGGCCAACATCGACAGCGTGATGGTGGCCGGGCGCTGGAAAAAGCGCCACGGCCGGCTGCTCGATGTCGCGTTGGCACCGAAGCTGGCCGCCCTGCAGGCCTCGGGCCACAAGATCACGACCGCGTTGGGACTCTCAAAACAATAGCAGCTTGCGCATATCGCAAAAGGGCTGCACGGTGTTTTTGTTCTAAAAATACGAGGAGACAAGCATGAAGCGTTT
>CALRMF020000040.1:0-14531 GCA_943369035.1 Curvibacter sp. AEP1-3 | reverse complement strand
ATGACCAGCACGCGGCCGCGGCCGCCATCCGCCGCGCCGGCCTGCCCGACTACTTTGCCGAACGACTGGAGACCGGACGATGAAGCTGCTGGAACCCGAGACCGAGATCGACGGCTTCGTCATCGGCGACTGCGTCCATGCCGGCGGCATGGCGCACATCTACCGCGTGCACTACGCCTATGGCGCGCCCAACCCGGGTTTTCCGATGGTGATGAAGGTGCCGCGCATGACGGCCGGCGATGGTGCCGAGAACATCGTCAGCTTCGAAGTCGAGCACCAGATCTTGCAGCTGCTCAGCGGCCCGCACGTGCCGCGCTTCGTGGCGGCGGGCGACCTGGAACGGTTGCCTTATCTGGTGATGGAGTACGTGCCGGGTCGTACGCTGCAGGACTGGCTCGACGCGCCCGAACTGCCGCCGGTGGACGAGGTGGTGCGCCTGGGCGCGGCCATGGCGCATGCCGCGCACAGCCTGCACCAGCAGAACGTGGTGCACCTGGACCTGAAGCCGGCCAACGTGCTGATCCGGCCCGACGGCAGCGCCGTGCTGCTGGACTTCGGCCTGTCGTGCAGCGGCCTGTACCCGGACCTGCTGGCCGAGCAGCTGCGCAAGGCGGTCGGCTCTCCGGCCTGGATCGCGCCCGAGCAGGTGGTGGGCGTGCGCGGGGACCCGCGCAGCGACATCTTCGCCATCGGCGTCATCCTTTACCAGCTGCTCACCGGCAAGCTGCCCTTTGGCGCGCCGCAGACCGCTGGCGGCCTGCGCCAGCGCCTGTGGATGGACCCGCCACCGCTGCGCCAGCGCCGGCCCGAGCTGCCGCCCTGGCTGCAGGAGGTGGTGTTGCGCTGCTTGGCGCCGGGAGCCGCACAACGTTACCCGTCGGCCGCCCACCTGGCCTTTGACCTGCAGCATCCGCAGCAGGTCGCGGTGACGGCACGCGGCGAGGCCACCCAGGGGACCGGAGGCTGGACCCACTTCAAGCGCTGGCTCAAGGCGGCCGGCATGCACTACCAGCCCAGCCCGCTGCCAGTGCAGCAGATCGAGGAGGTGCCGATCGTCATGGTGGCGGTGCCGCACCAGGACGTCAGCGACGCCACGCTGTATTCACTGCGCCAGGCCACGGCACGTTCGCTCGGCACCCGGCCCGGCGCGCGGCTGGCCTGCGTCACCGTGATCTCGCCCGGCCAGACCAGCAGCACCAGCGACGAAGACAGCGAAACCAGCGTGCACCGGCGCTACATGGCGCAGCTGCGTCAGTGGCTGCAGCCGCTGGATCTGGCCGGTCACCAGGTCTCGTGCCACGTGATCGAGTCCGGCGACGTCGCGCAGGCCCTGCTCAGCTACGCCGTGGGCAACCGCGTCAGCGTGATCGTCATCGGCGCGGCGACCCATGGCCTGAAGACGCAGCGCTTCCTGGCCACGGTGCCGATCAAGGTCGCGATGGACGCGCCCTGCACCGTGATTCTGGTCAAGCAGACGCTGCCCTTCGAGCAGCTGAAGGCGACAGAGGAGCCGGACGGCGACTGGGACGTGCCGTTCTAGCCCGGCTCAGAGCGCAAAGTGCTTGCGCACCATGACTTCCAGCAGCGTGCGCGCCTGCGCCTCGCTGGCGTTGACGATGGTCTGGTGGATGCGCTGCGCCAGCCCTTCGAACACCTTGACCAGGTGCGGGTCGAAATGCCGGCCAGATTCGTCGTGCAGGGCCTGCATGGCCTGCGCCAGCGTCAACGGTTCCTTGTAGGGGCGGCGCGCGCACAGGGCGTCGAACACATCGGCCAGTGCGAAGATGCGCGCCACCAGAGGAATGTCCTGGCCGGCCAGGCCACGCGGGTAGCCCGTGCCGTCCCACTTCTCGTGGTGGCCGGCCACCACGGCCTGGCCGCCGGCCAGCCAGCCGGCGCCGGCCACGATGTCCTCGCCCAGACCGACGTGCGTGCGCATGACCTGCATCTCGTCCTCGTCCAGACGACCCGGCTTGAGCAGGATGGCGTCGGGTATGCCGATCTTGCCCACGTCGTGCAGGAAGCTGCCGGCAATCAGTTCCTGCATGCGGCTGCCGTGCAGGCCCACCGCCTCGCCCAGCGTGGCGGCAATCCAGGCCACGCGGTAGTTGTGTGTGCCGCCGTCGTCGGAGTCACGCCGCGCAATGGCCCGGCCCAGCGCTTCCATCATGGCCATGTGCGACTCCAGTGCCTCGCGCGTCTTGCGCTGGCTGCCGGCCAGCAGGCGCTGCAAGGGCAGGTAGAGCGCCGCCGCCACCAGCAGCATGGCCAGCACCACCCAGCGCGTCATGCGCCAGGCCTCGGCGTCCATCTGCGCACGCTGGCTGGGTGGCAGCAGGCGTGCCCCCTCCACATAGCCCACCACGCTTTGCCCGTCGAGCAAGGGCACGAACACGCGCCAGAGCCCGCGTTCTCCCGGCAGGCGCCGGCTCTCAAAGTAGGGGAAACGGTAGCTTGGCGGCCCCGCCGGAGCGATCTCCTGCTCCAGCGCACGGCCAGCGGGCGTGACGGCATGGGCCAGCAGGCCGCCGGTGGCGTTGTAGATGTCGACGATGTCGAACTGGCTGCCCGTCAGCGCCTGTGCTGCGGCCTGGGCCTGTTGCGACGCTTGCGCGCCGCTCGGGCGGAAGGCGTCCTGCTGCATCAGCCGCTGGGTCTCTTCCACAGCTTGCGCGACCAAGGTGTCTTCCGCGTTCTCGCGCGCCAGCCACCAGACCGGCACCAGCGCCAGCGCAGCCAGCAGCAGTGCCGTGCCGCCCAGAGTCAATGCCAGCTTACGATTGAAAGAAGTCATGGCCACACGCTCCAACTAGGCGGCTTCATTATCCATGCGAACCGGGGCGCGGTCAGGTCCCAGCGGCGACAATCGGGGCATGCACAAGCCACCGGATCACGCGCGCCATCCCTTTGAAGTTCTCACCCCTGATCTGGTGATGGACGCGCTGGCCAGCGTTGGCTTGTATGGCGACGGCCGGCTGCAGGCGCTGAGTTCCTACGAGAACCGCGTCTACCAGGCGCACCTGGACGACGGCCCCATTGTGGTGGCCAAGTTCTACCGCCCGGAGCGCTGGAGCGAGGCGCAGATCCAGGAAGAGCATGACTTCGCCGCCGAGCTGGTGGCCGCCGAAGTGCCGGTGGTGGCACCGCTACGCCTGCAGGGCGCCACGCTGCACCACCACGCCGGTTTCGTCTTCTCCGTCAGCCCGCGCCGAGGCGGCCGCCCGCCCGAGCTGGAAGACGACGAGGTGCTGGAGTGGGTGGGCCGCTTCCTCGCGCGGCTGCACACCGTGGGCGCGGCGCGCCCCTTCACGCACCGGCCGGCGCTGGACGTGCCCACCTTCGCCCGCGAACCCTACGACTGGCTGCTGGACCACCACATGATCCCGCTGGACGTGCAGTCGGCCTGGCAGAAGACCTGCAGCGCCGCTATTGATTTGATAGCTGGTCACGCCTGTCTGTTGGGCGCGAGAGGCCAAAACGATACTGAATCCTCTGCCATCCGCCGCCTGCGCCTGCATGGTGACTGCCACGCCGGCAACATCCTGTGGACGCCGGCCGAAGCGCCGGCCAGCGCCGGCCCGGGGCCGCACTTCGTCGACCTGGACGACGCCCGCATGGGCCCCGCGGTGCAGGACCTGTGGATGCTGCTATCCGGCGAGCGCGCCCAGCGCACCTACCAGCTGAGCTGCCTGCTCGACGGCTACGAGCAGTTCCGCGACTTCGACCGCCGCGAGCTGGCGCTGATCGAGCCGCTGCGTACGCTGCGCCTGATCCACTACAGCGCCTGGCTGGCACGCCGCTGGGACGACCCGGCCTTTCCCATCAACTTCCCCTGGTTCGGCAGCAGCGACTACTGGCAAGGCCAGGTGCAGCAACTGGAAGACCAGATCGAGGCCATGCAGGAGCCGCCGCTGGTAGCCTGAGTTCGCTGACATACCGCCATGGACGCAACCGAGATCCTCGCCCTCAAGACCCTGCTGGCGCACACACCGGTGGCGGCGCTGGCCACCCTGCACAAGGGCGCGCCAGCCACTTCCATGGTGCCCTACGCACTGCTGCCCGACGGCCGCTTTGTGATCCACGTCAGCCGGCTCGCCACCCATACGCGCGACATGCTGGAACACCCGGCGGTCAGCCTGCTGGTCATGGCCACGCCCGGCAGCGCCGAGACGCCGCTGGCACTGCCCCGCGTCAGTGTGCAGGGGCAGGCGCTGGGCTGCGCGCCCGACGCGTCGGACTACGCCATGGCCCGTGCCGCCTACCTGGCCAAGCTGCCGGAGGCGGAGGAACTGTTCTCGTTTGCGGACTTCTCGCTCTTTCTCATCACGCCACAGTTCCTGCGCTACGTCGCTGGCTTTGGCCGTGCGCATACGGTGACGGCGGAGCAGTACGCCGGCTGGTTGCGGGCGGCGGCCTGATTGTTGCGGTGCAGGGGTTGATCGATCGCCTGGCCCGCAGCTGATCAAACCTTGCCTTGCGGGGCGCTGCCAATAAACAAGCCGCCCGAAGGCGGCTTTCCTGTTCGTGCGCAGTTGGATGCTCAGCGCTTCTTCAGCAGCCTGTACTCGATCTCGCCCACCACACCCCGGCGGAAGACCAGCACGCAGACCACGAAGGTCAGACCCATGATGATGGTGACCCAGGAGCCCAGGTCGGCCAGGTAGTTCTGCATGGCGATGATGATGCCGGCGCCCAGGGCCGGGCCCAGGATGGTGCCCATGCCGCCCAGCAGGGTCATCAGCACCACCTCGCCCGACATCTGCCAGCTCACGTCCGTCAGCGTGGCCATGCCGAACGCTAGCGCCTTGGTGGCGCCGGCCAGGCCGGCCAGCGTGCCCGACAGCACGAAGGCCAGCAGCTTGTAGCGGTCCACGTTGTAGCCCAGCGAGAGCGCACGCGGCTCGTTTTCACGGATCGACTTGAGCACCTGGCCGAAGGGCGAGTGGATGATGCGGTGGATCAGGGCGAAGCCGGCCACGAACATGGCGAGCACGAAGAAGTACATCGTGCGGTCGTCACTCAGGTCGATCAGGCCGAACAGCTTGCCGCGCGGGATGCTCTGGATGCCGTCTTCGGCATACGTGAAGGGCGCCTGCACGCAGATGAAGTAGATCATCTGGGCCAGCGCCAGGGTCACCATGGCGAAATAGATGCCCTGACGACGCACCGCCAGCCAGCCGGTGACAATGCCGATGACGGTGGCGCTCAGCGTGCCGGCCACCACCGCCAGCTCCGGCGTCAGACCCCAGACCTTGGCTGCGTGGCCCGAGACATAGGCGGCAAAGCCGAAGAACATGGCGTGCCCGAAGGACAACAGGCCGGTGTAGCCGATCAGCAGGTTGAAGGCGCTGGCGAACAGGGCAAAGCACAGCAGCTTCATCAGGAACATGGGGTAGCCCACGAACGGGGCGACCAGCAAGGCGAGCAGCAGGACGCTGTAGAGGATGGCGGACTTCTTCATTATTTTTCCCTGCCAAACAGGCCGGCGGGGCGGACCAACAGAACAATCGCCATGATGATGAACACCACCGTGCTGGAGATCTCGGCGTAGAAGACCTTGGTCAGGCCTTCGATCAGGCCCAGCGCCAGTCCGGTGAGGATGGAGCCGAGGATGGAACCCATGCCGCCGATCACCACCACCGCGAACACGACGATGATGATGTTCGAGCCCATCAGCGGGCTCACCTGGTAGATGGGTGCGGCCATCACGCCGGCCAGGCCGGCCAGGCCCACGCCGAAGGCGTAGGTGAGCGTGACCATCAGCGGCACGTTGATGCCGAAGGCCTTGACCATGTTCGGGTTCTCGGTGCCGGCACGCAGGTAGGCACCCAGCCGGGTCTTCTCGATGACGTACCAGGTGAACAGGCACACCACGATGGCGACCACCACGACCCAGGCGCGGTACTTGGGCAGCATCATGAAGCCCAGATCGAACACCCCGCGGAAGATATCGGGCAACTCGTACGGCATGCCGGACGAGCCATAGAACTCGCGGAACAGGCCCTCCAGCAGCAGCGCCAGGCCAAAGGTGAGCAGCAGCCCGTAGAGGTGGTCGAGCTGGTGCAGCCAGCGCAGCATGGTCTTTTCAATCACGATGCCGATCACCGCCACCCCGAGCGGGGCCAGCAGCAGGGCGAACCAGTAGTTGATGCCGGCGTAGTTCAGCAGCATCCAGGCGAAGAAGGCGCCCACCATGTAGAGCGCGCCATGCGCAAAGTTCACGATGTTGAGCATGCCGAAGATCACGGCCAGGCCCAGCGACAGCATGGCATAGAAGGCGCCGTTGACCAGCCCGATCATGAGCTGGCCCAGCAGGGCCTGAATGGGGACACCAAAGATTTCTGTCATGTCTTGCTCGAAAGGGGCGGGCGCGCCACCGGACGCCGCCCGCCCTGCCTCACGTTACGAAGGTCTTACTTCTTGACGGCGGCGCACTTGCCGGCCGCCAGCGACTGGAAGGCGTCCTCGCCCTTCACGGTGCCCTTCAGGTTGTAGTAGTCCCATGCGGCCTTCGACTCGCTGGGCTTCTTCACCTGGAACAGGTACATGTCGTGCACCATGCGGCCGTCTTCACGGATCTTGCCACCCTTGGCGAACATGTCGTTGATGGGCGTCTCATGCATCTTCTTCATTACGGCCGCGGTGTCGTCCGTGCCGGCGGCCTGCACGGCCTTGAGGTAGTGCATGGTGGCCGAGTAGACGCTGGCGTGGTTGGAGTTGGGCTTGCGGCCGTTCATGACCTTGCTGTACTTGTCAGCCCAGGCGCGGGTTTCCGGGTTCAGGTCCCAGTACCAGCCTTCGGTCAGGTACAGGCCTTGCGCGGTGTTCAGGCCGATGGCGTGCACGTCGGTGATGAGCATCAGCAACGCGGCCAGGTTCTGCTTCTTGGTCAGACCGAACTCCGCCGCGGCCTTGATGCTATTGACGGTGTCGCCGCCGGCATTGGCCAGGCCCACCACCTTGGCGCCGCTGCTCTGTGCCTGCAGCAGGAAGGAGGAGAAGTCGCCCGTCGAGAGCGGATGCCGGACCGAGCCCAGCACCCGGCCGCCGGCGGCCTTGACCACGGCGCCGGTGTCCTTCTCGAGCGAATGGCCGAAGGCGTAGTCCGCCGTCAGGAAATACCAGCTGTTGCCGCCGTCCTTCACCACGGCCTGGCCCACCACTTTGCCCAGGGCGTTGGTGTCCATCAGGTAGTGGATGCCGGTGGCGGGCGCGCAGTCCTCGTTGGTCAGGCGCGAGGTGGCCGCACCGTTGACGATGGTGATCTTGTTCTTTTCCTTGCCCAGCGCCTGCACGGCCAGCGCCACGGCGGAGTTCAGGTTTTCCACCGTCATGTCCACGCCGTCGCGGTCGAACCAGGCCTGGGTGACGTTTTTGGCAATGTCGGGCTTGTTCTGGTGGTCGGCGTTGACCACTTCGATCGGCTTGCCGAACATCTTGCCGCCGAAGTCCTGCACGGCCAGCTTGGCCGCCGCCACGGCGCCGGGGCCGCCGTAGTCGGCATACACGCCGGACATGTCGGTCAGCACGCCGATCTTCACGACGTCGCCCGACAGCTTCTGGGCCTGGGCCAGGCCGGCGGCGCCGGCCAGGGTAGCCGCAACGGCGGCAGCGATCAGTTTGCGTTTCATGGTTTGCTCCTCGTGATGGTTGTTAAACGCCCAAAAACTCGTGCAGCATGGCTGCCTTTTCGCTCAACTCGTCCTTTTGCACGGTGGCCACGATCTGGCCGTGCTCGACCACGTAGTGCCGGTCCGCCAGCGGTGCGGCAAAGCGGAAGTTCTGCTCGACCAGGATGATGGTCAACCCCTTGGCCTTGAGCGCTCGGATCACGCGGCCCAGCGTCTGCACGATGACCGGGGCCAGCCCTTCGGTGATTTCGTCCAGCAGCAGCACCTGGGCACCGGAGCGCAGGATGCGCGCCATGGCCAGCATCTGCTGTTCGCCGCCGGACAGGCGCGTGCCGGGGCTGTGGCGGCGCTCCTTCAGGTTGGGGAACATCTCGTAGATTTCGTCGAGCGACATGCCCCCTTCGCCCACCTTGGGCGGCAGCAGCAGGTTCTCTTCGCACGACAGCGTGGAGAAGATGCCGCGTTCCTCGGGGCAGTAGCCCAGGCCGAGGCGGGCGATGCGGTTGGTCGACAGGTGCACGGTCTCGCGACCCATGACCTCGATGGAGCCGCTGCGCCGGCCCGTCAGGCCCAGGATGGCCTTGAGCGTGGTGGTGCGGCCGGCGCCGTTGCGACCTAGCAGGGTGACGAGTTCGCCTTCCCGCACCTCGAAATTCACGCCATGCAGGATGTGTGATTCGCCATACCAGGCGTGCAGGTCGGAGACCTTCAGCAACGTCTTTCCGCTCATGCTGCCTCCTCTTCCGAGGAGCCGACATAGGCTTCAAGGACGCGCGGGTCTTTGGATACCTGCTCGTACGGGCCTTCAGCCAGTACGCTGCCGCGGGCCAGCACGGTAATGGTGTCGCAGAGGTTGGACACCACATTCATGTTGTGCTCCACCATCAGCACCGTGCGGTTGGCCGCCACCTTGCGGATCAGCTCGACGACGCGGCCCACGTCTTCGTGGCCCATGCCCTGGGTGGGCTCATCCAGCAGCATCAGTTCGGGGTCGAGCGCCAGAGTGGTGGCGATTTCCAGCGCACGCTTGCGGCCATAGGGCAGCTCGACGGTCTTGGTCTGGGCGAACGAGGCCAGGTCGACCGCCTCCAGCAGGGCCATGGCCTGATCATTCAAGGCGTAGAGCGTGGCTTCGGGTTTCCAGAAATGAAAGCTGGTGCCCAGTTTGCGCTGCAGGCCCACGCGCACGTTCTCAAGCACCGTGAGGTGCGGAAAGACGGCGGAAATCTGAAAGGAACGCACCATGCCCGAGCGCGCCACCTCGGCGGCAGCCCGCAGGGTGATGTCCTCGCCTTTGTAGAGGATCTGCCCCGACGTGGGCGGCAGAAACTTGGTCAGCAGGTTGAAGACGGTGGTCTTGCCGGCGCCGTTGGGGCCGATCAGCGCGTGGATGGAACCGCGCTTGACCTTCAGGTTGACGTGATCTACCGCGACAAAGCCCTTGAACTCCTTGGTGAGCTCGCGCGTCTCAAGAATGATGTCTGCACTCATGCGGGTGAGCCAACGGCCCGGTCTCCATTTGTTGTGGGCGTCCAGACGTCAAGGTCTGAATCGTATCTGTACACACAAATGGTAGAGCCGGGACCGTGGGCCGCGCATGAGTGTTTCCCCTTGCCTCCGCGCGGCTGTCGTCTACACAGTTTTTACTTTGGGAATCCTAGTAAAACCACGTAGGGCAGCCGTGACTGCGGCTCAGGTCAACAAGGCGTTCACCCGCTTCACATAGGCCGCCGGGTCTTCCGGCAGGCCGCCTTCGGCCAGCAACGCTTCGTCGAACAGGATCTGGGCCAAAAGACGAGCGCGAGCGGCGCAAGCCCCGCTGCACTGTGTCAGATATGCCAGTCGTCGGCTGTCACCAAGTCGCTGAAGGTTTCTCCGCGCAGGGCCTGCACCAGGTTGTCGGCGGCACGGAGTTCGATGGCCAAGCGCACGCGCCCTACCGCAGAACCGATGTGGGGCGTGAGAACCGTGCGCCGGCTTTCGAGCAAGCCAGTGTGCACCTGCGTGGGTCGGTCTGGCAGCAGCCAGTCCTCCATCTCGTAGACGTCCGCGGCATAGGCTCCAAGGCGGCCGTCCTCCAGCGCGCGGGCGACGGCGGCTTCGTCGACCACGGAGCCGCGACCGATGTTGACAAGAATCTGGCCGGGCCGGACCTGGGCCAGTGCCTGGGCGTTGATCACGTGGCGTGTCTGCGGCATCAAGGGCACGGCGAGGATGAGGTAGTCGGCCCGCCGCAGGGCTGTGGGCAGGTCGACCTGCTTTACCCGCGCGTCTTGCGCCTGCGGGTCCACGCCCAGCAGTTCGGCGCAGCCGAAGCCCATGAGCCGGTCCACAATGGCGCGTCCCACGGCGCCCAGGCCGGCGACAGCCACGACGGACTGATGCAGCCCGGTGCCATAGAAGGTGGGGCGCCAGCCTTGGTAGTCCTGGCGCACGGCGTGGTCGCCGGGCAGCATGTGGCGTGCCGCAGCAATGGCCAGCCCGATGGCGAGTTCGGCGGTAGGTTCGGTCAGCAGGTCGCGCACAAAGCTCACGCTGACGCCGGCCTCGGCGCAGGCGCGCAGGTCAAAGTTGTCATGTCCCTTCAGTGCGCAGGCCAGGGCGCGCAGTCGGGGCGCGTGCCGCAGGGTGTGCCGGTCGATCCGGTCAGGCATGAAGGCCATCAGGCCCTCGGCGTCGCGGAGGTGTTCAAAGAGTTCTTCGTCCGTCCAGGGCTGCGGTCCGGGGTTCATCACGACATGGCCGTGGGCCTGGAGCCGCGCCAGCACCTCGGCATGGACGGGTTGGGTCACGACGATCTTGGGCTTGGGATGCGTACTCATCATTTCAGGCGTTTCCTCAGGGCAGCGCCGATGCTGTCAACGACCAGCACGCAGGCCAGTACAGAGAGCAGAATGGCCGAGACCTCGTCGTAGCGCACCAGTCGCAACGCGGCCATCAACTCGAAGCCGATGCCGCCGGCTCCGACGATGCCCAGTACGGCCGAGGCCCGGAAGTGGTATTCCCAGCGGTAGATGGTGATGTCTGCCAGTTGCGGCAGCACCTGGGGCAGCACGGCATGGAGGATGACCTGGAGTCGGCTCGCGCCGGCGGCCAGCGCGGCCTCCAGGGGTTTGGGATCGACGTGCTCGATGGCTTCCGCATAGAACTTGCCGACCATCCCGCTGGAGTGCAGCGCCAGTGCGAGCACACCCGGCAGCGCACCGAAACCCACCGCGGCAACGAAGATGATGCCCAGGATGATCTCGGGCACCGAGCGGAAGGCGGCCAGCAGGGCGCGCATGAAGCGCCCGAGCAGCGGGTGCGGCGTGGTGTTGGGCGCGGCGAGCAGCGCCAGCGGCAGCGACAGGACGACGGTCAGGGCGGTACCGGCAATCGACATGGCCAGGGTGTCGCGCAGCGGCGTGATCCAGTGTTGCCAGCGGTCGAAGTTGGGGGGCACCATCTCCGAGCCGAGCTGCCGGATCGCGGGCGCCCCTTCAACGAATCGCTGCAGGTCGAAGAAACCCGTGATGTGCAGCGCCACGGCGCAGACCGCGAGGATGAAGGCTGCGAAACCCAGCCGGTGCAGCAGGCGCTGCCGTTCGGCCGCGATAACCGTTTCGAAAGTCAGTGCACTCATTTCATGCGGCCCAGGTCCAGCTTGAGGATGGTTGCCGTGTCGCGCAGCACGTCGTAGGCCTTGTCGTCGGTCGGGGCGAATGCCTCCACCCGGAAGGACTTGAGGATGTCCTTGTCTTTCATGTCGAGGAAGGCCGTGCGGATGGCCTGCTTGAGGGCCGGGTTGAGATCCGACTGCATGACGACGGGGTAGTTCGGGATCGGGGCGGAGAGGTCGAGCTGGACGATACGGCTGCCATCGACGATGCCGCGGGTGATGAGGCTGTCCAGGATGGGCTTGGAGAGGGCGCCGGCCGGAACCTGCCCTGCCTGAACGGCGCGCGCCACGGCGTCGTGGGTGCCCAGGTGGACGGGGCGGTAGTCTTTCTCGCCGTCGAGCTGGTACTTCTTGAGCAGGTGTGCGCGCGGCGCCAGATGGCTGGACGTGGAGGCCTGGTCGCCAAAACCGAAGGGTTTGCCGCGGACGTCGGCCAGGGTCTTGACGGGACCGCCTGCGGTCGCGATCAGTACCGACTGGTAGGTGGGCGAGCCGCGCTCGACCCCGACCGCGAAGGGTTCGATGGTCGGCGCCTTGGATTTGGCCAGTACATAGGAGAAGGGGCCGAAGTAGGCCACCTCGATCCGACCGAAACGCATGGCTTCGATCATCGACGAGTAGTCGGTCGTGACGGTGATCTCGATGTCCTTGCGCAGCGTCTGCTCCAGGTGGCGTTTGAGCGGCTGGGCGTTCTGGATGATGCTGGCGGCGTTCTCGTCGGGCAGCAGGGCGACGCGCAGCTTGGCGGCGTCTTTGCCCTGCGCGTGCAGCGGCAGCGAGGCGGCCAGCGGCGCGGCAGCGAGAAGTTGGATGGCGAGGCGGCGGTTCAGCATGGTTGCAGTTCCTTGGGCTGGTTAGTGAGGGTGGGAGTGGGTCTGACGTGGTCTGCGGCGATTGGCTCTGACGACGTGGATGGCAGGGCGTAGAGCTGGGCTTCGGCGGCGGCACTGAAGTCGGCGGGCTCACCGTCGAAGACGACGCGGCCCTGCCGCAGGCCGATGATGCGATCGGCGTAGCGGCGGGCCAGCGCGACCTGATGCAGGCTGACAATGGCGGTGAGGCCATCGTTCTTGCAGATCTCATGCAGCAGGGCGAGTACGGTGTCGGCCGTGGCCGGGTCGAGGCTGGCCACCGGTTCATCGGCCAGCAGCAGGCGGGGGCGCTGCACCAGGGCGCGGGCGATACCGACGCGTTGCTGTTGCCCGCCGGAGAGCGTGTCGGCGCGTGCAAGCGCCTTGTCGAGCAGGCCCACGCGCTCGATGACGGCCAACGCTGCCAGCTTGTCTTCGCGGCGCCACGGCAGCAGCGAGCCCAGAAGGCCGCGGCTGGCGACGCGCCCGATGAGGACGTTGGCCAGTACAGACAGGCGGCCGATGAGGTGGTGCTGTTGAAACACCATGCCGCAGCGGCGGCGGTGCTCGCGCAGGTTGCGGCCGGACAGCGCGGCACCGGGCAGGTCCGAAGCCAGGACCTCGCCGCCCGTGGGGCGTACCAGGCCGTTGATGCTGCGCAGCCGGGTCGACTTGCCGGCGCCCGAGGCACCCAGCAGGACCAGGAACTCACCTTGCCTCACCTGCATGCTGGTGCTGTGCAGGGCCTGGTGGCCGTCCGGATAGGCGACGGAAACATTCCGCAGCGTCAGCAGGGGGGCAGGGGTGGGCAAGGTCATGGGCGGCTTTCCGTTGCGTGGTTTCCTTGCGTTCGGCTGGCCCTGCTGTGCCGGGTCAGTCGCGACGCGTTTGCTTCCTTGGAGGCAGCGCCAGTCTGCCGGGCCAAGGTGTCATCCAAATGAAACTTGCCGGTCTCAGAATCGGGGCATCCATAGATGGCATCTATGTCAGGACTCAGTCTTCTCGCAGCACTCAAGGCCTTCGACGCCACTGCCCGCTGGGGCAGCATGACCGCGGCTGCCCGCGCCCTGGAGCTGCAGCAGCCCACGGTGTCGGCGCACATCCAGCGGCTCGAGCAGGAATATGGCGTCGAACTGCTGTACCGGCGCGGCCGTCGGCTGGAGCTGACGGCCTTCGGTCGCGCGCTGCTGGACCACACGCGGCGCGCCTTCAGCGCTGAAGAGGATGCGCATGCGCTGCTGGCGGCTGCCAAGAGTTGTTATGTTGGTCGCCTGGTGGTCCACGCCATCGGACCGTACAACGTTGTCCCCGTCCTCAAGGCCTTCGGTCAGGCCTATCCACAGGTCAGTGTGGTGGTCGGGGTCGGTGATTCGAGAACGATCACGGCGAAGATCGCCGACTACCAGGGCGATGTGGGCGTGGTGCTCAACCATGCGGAGGTGCCAGAGCTGCACGGCATGCCCTACAGGACGCAGCGCCTGGTGGTCTTTGCGCAGGCCGACCATCCTCTGGCGCAGCGCGGTGCGATCTCCCTGCAGGATCTGCAGGGACAACGGTTTGTCATGCGGGAGGAGGGTTCGACCACACGCCGGGTGTTCGAGCAGGAGCTCGCCGATCGCGGGGTTCGCGTTCATGCTGCGCTGGAGATGGGTAGCCGTGAGGCGGTCCGCGAAGCGGTGGCACAGGGTCTGGGGCTGGGCATCGTCGCGGAGACGGCCTACATTCCTGATCCCCGGCTGGTCCGGCTGCAGCTCCACGACAGCGTCATGGCGACCCAGGTCCACATCATCTGTCGCAGCGAGCGACGGCAGTCCCCGCTGATTGCGGCGTTTTTCGATGTGGCGGGACGGCTGAGCGGCGATCTGGCGTGAAAGGGACGCCTCCAAAAGCGAAAAAGCCGCCCGAAGGCGGCTTCTTGGTTGACGCTCAGCCAGGTGCTCAGACCAGCAGCGCGTTTACCCGCTTCACATACGCCGCCGGGTCTTCCGGCAGGCCGCCTTCGGCCAGCAGGGCCTGGTCGAACAGGATCTGGGCCAGGTCGTGGAAGTGCACCGAGCCGTCGAGCTTCTTCACCAGCGGGTGTTCGGGGTTCACTTCCAGAATCGGCTTGGTCTCGGGCGCTTTCTGGCCGGCCTGCTTGAGCAGGCGCGCCAGCTGCATGCTCATGCCGTGGTCGCTCACCACCAGGCAGGCGGGCGAGTCCACCAGGCGGCTGGTGGCGCGCACGTCTTCGGCCTTGTCCTTCAGCGCTTCCTTCAGCTTGGCCAGCGTGGGCTTGAAGGCTTCGGCCGCTTCCTCGGCGGCCTTCTTCTCGGCTTCGTCCTGCAGTTTGCCCAGGTCCACCGCGCCCTTGGCCACGCTCTGCAGCGGCGTGCCGTCGAAGTCGGTCAG
>CALRMF020000039.1:0-14555 GCA_943369035.1 Curvibacter sp. AEP1-3 | reverse complement strand
TCGTACACGTGCATCTTGCGGAAGGTGTTGATCTGGTCCACCCCGGCGTTGGTGCGGGAATCGGACAGGAATACCAGCCCGGCATCGCTGCGGACGGCAACGCAATAGGTCACTTCGGAGTCTCCTTCATGCTGGTGCGGGGCCGGCATGCGGCGCCGGCCCGATCTTACGCCGCGGCTGCGCTGGCCGGGCATGGGGCTTACTGGTCTACTCCCTGCACCGCCACGTGCACGGCCAGCGCCTCGCCGGCGCCGCCGACGTGGATGCCGCGCATGGGGCTGGCGTCGGCAAAGTCGCGCCCCACCGCCAGGCGGCACAGCTCGGGCCCGGCCAGGCGCTGGTGCGTGACGTCAAAGCCCACCCAGGCACCGGCCCCGCCGCGCGCCGCGGGCAGCCAGACCTCGGCCCAGGCGTGCGAGGCCGCGTGCGTGGCGTCGGTCAGCAAGTAGCCGCTGACGTAGCGCGCCGGAATGCCCTGGACACGGCAGCAAGCCAGGAAGACGTGCGCCATGTCCTGGCACACGCCCTGCCCCAGCTGCAACACCTCGGCGGCGGTGTGGTCCACATCGGTCACGCCCTGCACGTAGGAGACGCGCGCCGAGACCGCGTCCACCAGCGGCTGCAGCGGCTCGGGGCCGGCCAGCTCTGCCGCGGCGATGCCGCTGAGCACACTGGCGGCCAGCTCCTCGATGGCGGCATCGGCCTCGGTCAGGCGCGTGGGCAGCGCAAAGGCCAGCGGCGGCACGGCGCTGTCGTGCGGCAGCAGCACGCCGCGCTCATCCAGCGTTTCCACCTGGCCTTGCGCCACGACGCGGATCTCGTCATGCCGGTCGGTGAGCGAGGTGACGAAAACCGCGTTGCCATAGGCGTCCTGCTGGGTCCAGCGCCGGCCCGGCGCATCGATGCGCCAGTTCAGCACACGCTGGCCGCCGTCGGCGCGTGGCCACAGGCGCATGTACTGCAGGCTGTAGCTGGCCGGCACGGCATAGCGGTAGGCGGTTTCGTGGCGGATGTTGAGCAGCATGGTGAGCTCCTGGTTCAGCCCATGGGCAGCAGGAAGTCCTGCGAGATGCGGTTGCCGAGGTCGGCGGTGCTGTCGAGAAAATCGGTCAGCACCTCGTGCAGGCCGCGGGCGGCGATGTCTTCGATGCGGCTGTAGCGCAAGCGCGAGTACAGCGCGCCGGCGCGGCGCAGCGTCTCCTGCGAGCGTGCGTTGGCCACCTGGCCGAGGATCTGGTGCACCTCCTTCATGCAGGCGTGCAGCGAGCGCGGCATGTCCTCGCGCAGGATCAGCAGGTCGGCCACGCGCAGCGGCGTGATCATGTCGCGGTAGACCTTGCGGTAGATCTCGAAGGCTGAGACCGAGCGCAGTAGCGCGCTCCATTCGTAGTACTCGCCGCCACTGGTCTTGGGTGCGAGCTCGTCGAACTTCACGTCCAGCAGGCGGGCGGTGTTGTCGGCCCGCTCCAGGAAGGTGCCCAGACGGGTGAAGTGGAAGGCTTCGTCCTGCAGCATGGTGCCCACCGTGACGCCACGCGACAGGTGCGAGCGGAACTTGACCCACTCGAAGTACTTGGTGAGTTCGCTGCCACCGATGTTGCCGTGCGGCAGGCTCTGCACCGAATCGCGCGCTTCCAGCCAGGTGGTGTTGACGGTTTCCCACACCTCGGAGGTCACGGTGCCGCGCACGGCGTGGCAGTTCTCGCGCGCGGCCTTCAGGCAGGCCTGGATGGACGAGGGGTTGTCCAGGTCCACGCTCATGAAACGCAACACGTTGCTGGCGGTGATGGCACCGTACTTGGCGCGGTAGGCCTCTTCCAGCCCGTTGATGCCGAGTGCGGCACCCCAGTAGCCGGCCTGGCTGCCCGACTGCTGCAGCGACATGCGATAGCTCACCTCCAGCATGCGCGCGATGTTTTCGGCCCGCTCGGTGTAGCGGGACATCCAGTAGAGATGGTCAGCGGTACGAGACAGCATGATCAAGCCTCCCCTTCCAGCACCCAGGTGTCCTTGGTGCCGCCGCCTTGGGATGAGTTGACGACCAGGGAACCGGCCTTGAGCGCCACGCGCGTCAGGCCGCCGGGCGCCATGCGCACCTCGCGCCCGGAGAGCACGAAAGGCCGCAGGTCGATGTGGCGTGGCGCAATGCCCGACTCCACAAACGTGGGGCAGGCCGACAGCGCCAGCGTGGGCTGGGCGATGTACTTGTCGGGCGCGGCCTTCACGCGCTCGCGGAAGGCGGCCACCTCGGCCTTGGTGGAGGCCGGCCCCACCAGCATGCCGTAGCCGCCGGCGCCGTGGGTTTCCTTCACCACCAACTGCTCCATGTTGGCCAGCACGTAGCTCAGCTCGTCCGGCTTGCGGCACTGGTAGGTGGGTACGTTGGCAATGATGGGTTCTTCCGACAGGTAGAAGCGGATCATGTCCGGCACATAGGGGTAGATGGACTTGTCGTCCGCCACCCCGGTGCCGATGGCGTTGGCCAGCGTGACGCGGCCGGCACGGTAGACCGACAGCAGGCCGGCCACGCCCAGGCCTGAGTCGGCGCGGAAGGCCAGCGGATCGAGGAAGTCGTCGTCGATGCGGCGGTAGATCACGTCCACCCGGCGCGGGCCCTGGGTGGTGCGCATGAAGAGCGTCTCGTCATGCACGAACAGGTCCTTGCCCTCCACCAGCTCCACGCCCATCTGCTGCGCCAGGAAGGCGTGTTCGAAATAGGCGCTGTTGAAGGCACCGGGCGTGAGCACCGCCACGGTGGGATCGTCCACACCCGCGGGTGCGGCCTGGCGCAGGGTGTCGAGCAGCAGGTCGGGGTAATGGTCCACCGGGCGCACCTTGTAGCGGCCGAACAGCTCGGGGAACAGGCGCATCATCATGCGCCGGTTCTCCAGCATGTAGCTCACGCCGGAAGGCACGCGCAGGTTGTCTTCCAGCACGTAGTAGGCCGCCTCGCCGCCGGGCAGCGAGGCGCGCACGATGTCGATGCCGGCGATGTGGGCGTAGATGTCGTTGCGCACCGCCACGCCCTGCATCTCGGGGCGGTACTGGGCGTTGCAGAACACCTGCTCGGCCGGCAGCAGCCCGGCCTGGACGATGCGCTGGCCGTGGTAGATGTCGTGGATGAAGGCGTTGAGCGCATTGACGCGCTGGCGCAGGCCGCGCTCCAGCAGTTCCCACTCGGCTGCCGGAATGATGCGCGGGATGATGTCAAAGGGAATCAGCCGTTCCTTGCCGGCGTCCTCGCCGTAGACGGCAAAGGTGATGCCGTAGCGGTGAAAGGCCGAATCGGCCTCTGCACGCTTTTGGGCAATGTGCGCGGCCGGCATCAGTGACAACCAATCCTGATATGGGGCGTAATGCGCTCGCGTGCCCCCGTTTGGGGCGTGCATTTCGTCGAAGATGTTCTTCATGGTGCGCGGCCTTCTCTTACAAAGAGGTAAGAGCAAGGGCCGTGCCCACGGTTGGACGAAGCCACCACCGGTGGCTGCGTCGCGGCTTCGGTGTCAGTTCGACCGCGTGACCGGTGGGTTCCAGCGTCGCGGCTCGAAGCGGAACACCTGCGGGTCGGCCGCATCCACCGTGCCCTTGACCCAGCCCATGAAGGGCGAGCCGAAGGTTTCCAGGCGCGTGAAGTTGGGCACCGTGTGCCCGGCCGCATCGCGCAGCGGCTGGTTGATCTGGTGGTGGTGCGAATCGCCATGCACCAGCACCACCTGGCCGGCAAAGGCCTGCGTCTCGCCGCGCAGCTGGTCGATGAACTCGCGGTAGCCCGGTGTGGGCTTGCCCTCGGCGGCAGCCTCGAACTCCGGGTTGGCCTGGATGATGACCATCACGCCGGCGAGCCGACGCGCCCGCGCCAGCGCAAAGCTCTCTGCCAGCCAGGCGCGGTTGGCGGCACTGCGCTCGATGAATTCGCGCACCGGGCCGCCGCTGCGCGCGATGCCGTGGTAGTTGTTGTCGCTGCCCGGCAGGTTCAGGCCGACAAACAGCGCACCGCCCGCCTCCCAGCGCACGTTCTCGCGGTAGGCGACAAAGCGCGCATCGGCGCTCTGGCGTTCGATCTTCATGGGCCGCTGGCCCAGCGCCGTGTCACCGGCAAAGAACAGCTCGCGCAGCTTGGCCAGCCGTTCGGCCGGGTCGTAGCCGCCGTTGTTGCTGCGGTGGCAGTCGGTCCACTCGTTGTCACCCGGCACGAAGACCAGCGGGTGCACGGAAGCCTGGAACACGGCCAGGATGTCCTGGAACACCGCATCGCTGCATACGCTGCTGCCGTTCTTGATGTCGCCGTCGTGCACCACGAACGCCAGCGGCTCGCGCCCCATGGCAGCCAGCAGGTCGGGCAGTTGCTCGCGTTCCCAGTGGCTGTAGGGCGTATCGCCGAACAGGCCGAAGGACAGCGGCTGCGCGGCCAGCGTGCCGGCCCAGGCCAGCCAGGCGGCCAGGAGGAAGGAGCGTCTCATGGCAAGGAAAACGGCCAACGCTTCAGGCGGCCGCAGGACCGGCGGCGATCTTGCGCAGCGCGTCCTCGAACACCGCCGCCGGCTGGCCGCCGGAGATCAGGTACTGGCGGTTGATGACCACCGCCGGCACCGAGCGGATGCCGGACCCCTGCCACAGCTGTTCCGCCTGTCGCACTTCCAGCGCGTAGTCTTCGCTGGCCAGGATGGCATGGGCCTGGTCCTCGTCCAGCCCCACGGCCGCGCAGCAGCGCGCCAGCACGTCGGGGTCGGACACGTTTTCGGCCCGGCCATGGTAGGCAGCGAGCAATTCTTTTTTCAACGCGCGTTGCTGTTCTGCGCCCTGCAGGCCGGCCCAGTGCAGCAGGCGGTGGGCGTCGAAGGTGTTCCAGATGCGGCCTCGTCCTTCGGGCTTGAAGGTGAAGCCGACTTCAGCGCCGCGTTGGCGGATGGTCTCGCGGATCTGCGCCTGCTGCTCAGGCGTGGACCCGTACTTCTCGGTCAGGTGTTCGGTCATGTCCTGCCCGCCCGGCCCCATGGTGGGGTTGAGTTCGAAGGGCTGGAATTGCAGCGTGGCCTGGACTTCGCCGTCCAGCTGGGCCAGCGCCTGCTCCAGCGCACCGAGGCCGACGGCGCACCAGGGGCAGGCTACGTCGGAAACGAAATCGATTTGCAGTGTTGTACTCATGTCGGCATCCTAGGCCATCCGGCGTATCCACGCCGGTGCGGGTTCTTTGTCGCGCCTACCGCCGTCAGCCTGCCACGGGCTCGGCCACATCCGCACGCACCTGGAGGTAGCGCGCCACGAAGGCGCCCACCGCGCTGGCGGGCAGTGGCAGCCAGACCGTGTGCCCGCTGCCGGGTGCCACGGCGACCGGCTGGCCGTCGGCGTTTTCCATGCGGTCCAGCTCGACATCGACATTGCCGCCGGGCTGGATGATCTCCAGCCGGTCACCGACGGCGAACTTGTTGCGCACATTGACCTGGGCCAGGCCACGCGCAGCGTCGAAGGCGACCACGTCGCCGACGTACTGACTGCGACCGGACTCGGAGTAGCCACGCAGGTAGTTCTGCGTCTCCTGCGGCTGGTGGCGCTGGTAGAAGCCCGAGGTGTAGCCGCGGTTGGCCAGCCCTTCGAGCTGGCCCAGCAACGCGGGATCGAGGCCGCGGCCGGCCACCGCGTCGTCGATGGCCTGGCGGTAGCTCTGCACCGTGCGCGCCACGTAATACGGGCTTTTGGTGCGGCCCTCGATCTTGAGCGAATCGACGCCGATCTCCACCAGGCGCTGGATGTGCTCGATGGCACGCAGGTCCTTGGAGTTCATCACATAGGTGCCGTGCTCGTCTTCCTCGATCGGCATGAACTCGCCGGGGCGGTTGCTCTCCTCCAGCAGGTAGGCAATGGAGTCACGCGCCTCCTTCGGCAGCGTCTCGCCACCGGCGTTGCCTGAGCCGCAGGACGGGCCACAGCCTCCTCCACTGCCGGTGCTGCGCGCGGGCGACAGCACGTCGCCGCTGGCATCCACGGGCGCCGCGTGGGTCTTGTAGTCCCAGCGGCAGGCGTTGGTGCAGGTGCCCTGGTTGGCATCACGGTGGTTGAAATAGCCCGACAGCAGGCAGCGGCCGGAATAGGCGATGCACAGCGCGCCGTGCACGAAGACTTCGAGTTCGGTGTCCGGGCAGTCCTGCCGGATTTCCTCCACCTGGTCCAGCGACAGCTCGCGCGACAGGATGATGCGCTTGACGCCCACCTTGGCCCAGAACTTCACCGAAGCCGAGTTGACCGTGTTGGCCTGTACCGAGAGGTGGATGTCCATCTCGGGCCAGTGCTCGCGCACCAGCATGATCAGGCCGGGGTCGGACATGATCATGGCGTCCGGCTTGAGGGCGATGGCCGGCGTCATGTTGGCCACGTAGTTGCGCACCTTGTTGCCGTGCGGAAAGATGTTGGAGACGAGAAAGAACTTGCGGCCCAGCGCGTGCGCGCGGTCGATGCCCGCCTTCAGCAGCTCCAGGTTGCCGAACTCGTTGTTGCGCACGCGCAGCGAGTAGCGCGGCTGGCCGGCATAGATGGCGTCCGCACCGAAGGCGAAAGCCGTCTCCAGCATGGCCAGCGAGCCGGCCGGGGCCAGCAGTTCCGGGGCCTTGCGCATCACTTGCCCTCAGCCAGCTGGGCCAGCCCGGCAATCGCCAGCGCATAGCCGTTGACGCCAAAACCGGCCATCACGGCCTTGGCCACCGGCGAAATGTACGAGTGATGGCGGAATGCCTCACGCGCATGGACGTTGCTGATGTGCAGTTCGATCAGCGTCACGCCCGCGCCCTTGATGGCGTCCATCAGCGCGATGCTGGTGTGCGTGTAGGCACCGGCATTGAGGATGACTCCCGCCAGCTTGCCCTTGGCCTGCAGTTTCCCGGCCTCGTGGATCCAGTCGATCAGCTCGCCCTCATGGTTGCTCTGGCGGAAATCCAGCGCCATGCCGTTGGCGGCACAGGCGCGCTCGCACAGCGCCTGCACGTCGGCCAGCGTCTGCGAACCATAGACCGCCGGCTCGCGGGTGCCGAGCAGGTTGAGGTTGGGGCCGTTGAGGACGAGGATGGTTTTCATGGGACTTTCCCTAGCCGGGCGTTGTCGGAACTCTGGAATTGTGCCACTGGGCTACCATCGCCCCATCACCCGCAGGAGACGCGCCGCATGGCAACCCCCAAGCTCAACGAACTGACGGCCACCCAGGCCATGGTGCTGCTGAACCAGCGCGAGATCAAGGCCGAAGACCTGGTGATCGCCTGCCTGGAACGCATCGCCGAGCGCGACGACGACATCCACGCCTTTGCCCACCTGGACGCCGTCAACGCGCTGGCGCAGGCCCGGGCGCTGGATGCCGGCCCGGTGCGCGGCCCGCTGCACGGCCTGCCGGTGGGCGTGAAGGACATCTTCGACACCACCGACCTGCCCACCAGCTATGGTTCGGCCTTGTACGCCCACTACCGGCCGGTGAGCGATGCCGCCACGGTGGCGCTGTGCCGCGAGGCCGGTGCCGTGATCATAGGCAAGACCGTCACCACCGAGTTCGCCTACTTCGCGCCCGGCCCCACCGTGAACCCGCACAACCCGCTGCACACGCCGGGCGGCTCCTCCAGTGGCTCGGCCGCCGCGGTGGCCGACCGCATGCTGCCGCTGGCGCTGGGCACGCAGACAGCGGGCTCCATCATCCGCCCGGCCGCCTTCTGCGGCGTGGTGGGCTACAAGCCCAGCCTGGGCCGCGTGCCGGGCGCCGGCGTGAAAAGCCTGTCGCCCACGATGGACGTCATCGGTGGCTTCGGCCGCAGCGTGAAGGATGCCGCCCTGCTGGGTGCGGTGCTGACCGGCGATCTGCGCCTGCTGCAGGGGCAGGAGCCCGGTGCGTTGCGCATCGGCCTGTTCCGCTCGCCCTGGGGCATGGATGCCGATGTCGACACGCAGGCGGCCTGGACCGAGGCCACGCGCGTGCTGGCCGCGCATTCCGACGCCTGCCAGGACGTGGCGATGCCGCAGCGCTTCGACGAACTGGTGCAGCTGCAGAAGGACGTGATGACCTTCGAGATGGCCCGTTCGCTCAGCCACGAGCGGCTGCGCCACCGCGAGGCCCTGAGCCCGCAGCTGCAGAACCTGCTGGACACCGGCATGGCGATCTCCGGCATCACGCACGCGGCCAACCTGCAGCGCACCGCCGAGTGGCGGCTGCGCATCGACAGCCTGTTCGAGCGCCACGATGTGCTGCTCACGCCCAGCACCATCGGCGAAGCGCCCGAGGGACTGGAGGCCACCGGCGACCCGCTGTTCTGCCGCAGTTGGTCACTGCTGGGCCTGCCGGCCGTGCACCTGCCCTTTGCCACCGGGCGCAAGGGCCTGCCAGTGGGCCTGCAGCTGGTCGGCCGCCATGGCGAGGACCACCGGCTGCTGGCGGCCGCGCACTGGATCCATGAGCGGCTGACGCGCTGAGCCGCTCTGGCTGGGCGCCACGCCTCAGGCGTGCCGATGGCGCCGGCGCCAGACCTGCCAGGCACTCAGCGTGGCCAGCACGGCGCTGAGCAGCGCCACCTGGAACACGCTGTCGAGCCCGAAGCGGCTGCTGAGCACCCCACCGCCCAGGCCGGTCAGCACGCCAGGCAGACCGTATCCCAGCACCGCGTACAGGGCCTGGCCACGGCCGCGCTGCAGGCCCGGGAAATGGTGCGACAACAGCGCAATGCAAGCAGTGTGGTGGGCGGCAAAGGTCAGGCCGTGCAGGGCCTGCGCCAGCAACAGCACCGGCCACAGCTCGGCCCAGGCCGCCGTCAGGCCCATGCGCAGCACGGCGGCAGCCGCACAGACGATCAGCCAGCCGGACAGGCTGAAGGCCGGCAGCCAGCGGCTTTGGGTGAAGAACCAGGCGATCTCGACGATCACCGACACTGCCCACAGCAGGCCGATCATCGTCTTGCTGTAGCCCAGCGCATCGAGGTAGAGCGAGAAGAAGATGTAGATGCCCATGTGCGACAGCACATGGAAGAACACCGCGACGAAGAACCAGCGCACCGGCGGCTTGCGCAACAAGGGCCAGATCGGCTGCTTGCGTTCGTGCGCCGGCACCGCCTCCTTCAGGTCGGGCAGCCACCAGACGCTGGCCACCACGGCCAGCAGCGACAGCACCGTCCAGGCCGGGAAGTGGCCCATGCCGAAGTGCTCGAACCAGGCACCGGCAGCAAACACCGTGACCAGGAAGCCGAGCGATCCCCACAGGCGCACGCGGCCGTAGCGCTTGGCATCGAAACTGCCGCCACTGCTCACCAGGTGCGCCATGGCGGCCTCGCTCATCGGCATCATGGCGCTGGTGTGCAGGAACATCAGCCCCAGCACCGCGGCCAGCCACCAGAAGCCGCCGGGAATCCACAGCCCGCAGGAGATGAGGAGTGCCGCACTGGCGCCATAGCGCAGCAGCTTGACGCGCTCACCGGTGTGGTCGCTCAGCCAACCCCAGGCGTAGGGCGCCACCAGGCGCGTGGCCGACTGCACGGCGGTGAGCAGGCTGATGGCCACCAGCCCCAGGCCCAACTCCTTGAGCCACAGCGGCAGGTAGGGATTGAAGAAACCGATGTGCGCGAAATAGCTGGCCGACAAGGCCGCGAACGGGGCGAGCTGCCGGCGGCTGACCGTCACTAGGTCTTCTCGCTCCAGAGCACACCGCCGGTGGCCCAGTCGGAGCGCTTGATGTCGTACAGCAGCACGTCCACCGCCTCGGGCTTGGAGCCCAGGGTCTTGACCACGGCCTCGGTCAGGGCCTTGACCAGTTCACGCTTCTGCTCGGGCGTACGCCCTTCCATCATTTCGACACGCAAGGTGGGCATGGGAAATCCTCTTCAGTTGATCGAGCCGGGAATCGGGCCGACGGTGAGCTTGACGTCACCGCACTGGGCGCGGTGCTGCAGCGCATGTTCCATCACCACCAGGGCCAGCATGGCCTCGGCAATCGGGGTGGCGCGGATGCCGACACAGGGGTCGTGCCGGCCCTTGGTAATCACTTCGGTGGCCTGGCCCTCGACGTCGATCGACGCGCGCGGCACCAGGATGGAACTGGTGGGCTTGATGGCAATCGACACCTCCAGGTCCTGCCCGGTGCTGATGCCGCCGAGCACGCCGCCGGCCTTGTTGCCCTGGAAGCCCTGCGGCGTGAGGCTGTCACCGTGCGTGCTGCCCTTGTCGGCCACGGCGGCGAAGCCGGCACCGATCTCCACGCCTTTCACCGCGTTGATGCCCATCATGGCGTAGGCAATGTCGGCATCGAGCTTGTCGAACAGCGGCTGGCCCAGGCCGACCGGCATGTTCGTCGCCGTAACACGCAGGCGCGCGCCGCAGGAGTCGCCCGACTTGCGCAAGGCCTCCATATAGCTTTCCAGCGCAGAAACGTCGGCCACTGGGGCGAAGAAGGGATTGTTCGGCACGTGATCCCAGGACTCGAAGGGAATGGCGACCTCACCAATTTGCGTCAGGCAGCCGCGGAACTCGGTGCCGTGGTGTTCCTTCAGCCATTTCTTGGCCACTGCGCCGGCCGCCACCATGGGCGCGGTCAGACGGGCCGAGGAACGGCCGCCGCCGCGCGGGTCGCGGATGCCGTACTTGTGCCAGTAGGTGTAGTCGGCGTGGCCGGGGCGGAAGGTCTGCAGGATGTTGCCGTAGTCCTTGCTGCGCTGGTCGGTGTTCCTGATGAGCAGGCAGATCGGCGTGCCGGTGGTCTTGCCTTCATAGACGCCGGAGAGGATCTCCACCGCGTCGGGCTCGTTGCGCTGGGTGACGAACTTGGAGGTACCGGGGCGGCGCCGGTCGAGGTCGGGCTGGATGTTGGCCTCGCTCAGTTCCATGCCCGGCGGGCAGCCGTCGATCACGCAGCCGATGGCCGGGCCGTGGGATTCACCAAAGTTGGTGACTGCAAAAAGATTGCCGAAGGTGTTGCCGCTCATGGGCGTGATTATCCCAGACAGTATTCGGCTCCCCCACGCTTGCTCACTGCGTGTAGCCGCTGCCCCCTGAGGGGGCCGCAGTCGCCTTGGGGCGGCCCGGCGGCGACTGAGGTCTCACATCAGGCCTTGGCGGCCGGCTCGTCTTCTTCCGGCCAGTCGCGGATGTAGGCCTTGAGCATCTTGTTCTCGAAGTTCTGCGCATCCACCACGGCCTTGGCCACGTCGTAGAAGCTGATCACGCCCATGAGCATCTTCTTGTCCATGACCGGCATGTAGCGGGCGTGTCGGTCGAGCATCATGCGGCGCACCTCGTCCATGTCGGTCTCCATGGTGCAGGTCAGCGGCGCGTCATCCATGGCGGTGCGCACCAGGGTCGTGCCGATCACGCCACCGTTCTTCACTGCCTGCTTGATGACCTCGCGGAAGGTCAGCATGCCCACGAGGTCGCCATGGTCCATGACCACCAGCGAGCCAATGTCCTTGTCCGCCATGATCTCGGCAGCACTGCCCAGCGGTTCGTCGGGGGTGACGGTGTACAGGGTATTGCCCTTGACGCGCAGGATGTCGCTGACTTTCATGGTGTGCTCCTCGTGACTCTCAATCAAGGGCATGGAATATAGCCCATGGCATCATTGAACCCATAAGAAGGCGTCCGGTCAAGCACGTTTGCGACCACCGGCCCGCTACCGAACAACGCTCACGGAGACTTCCATGCCCGGCTATTCCGACCCCGGCTTCGACACCCTGGCGCTGCATGCAGGCAGCCAACCGGACCCTGCCACCGGCGCGCGCGCCGTCCCGATCCACCTCACCACCTCCTTCGTCTTCGAGTCGAGCGAGCACGCAGCCTCGCTGTTCAACCTGGAGCGCGCCGGCCACGTCTACAGCCGCATCAGCAACCCGACCAACGCCGTGTTCGAGCAGCGCATGGCGGCGCTGGAAGGTGGCATCGGCGCGATTGCCGTGGCCAGCGGCCAGGCCGCGCTGCACCTGAGCATTGCCACCCTGATGGGCGCCGGCTCGCACATCGTGGCCAGCACGGCGCTGTACGGCGGTAGCCAGAACCTGCTGCACTACACGCTGCGCCGCTTCGGCATCGAGACCACCTTCGTCAAGCCGGGCGACATCGACGGCTGGCGCGCCGCGGTGCAGCCCAACACCAAGCTGTTCTTCGGCGAAACAGTGGGCAACCCCGGCCTGGACGTGCTGGACATCCCGACGGTAAGCGCCATTGCGCATGAGGCGGGCGTGCCGCTGCTGGTGGACTCCACCCTCACCTCGCCCTGGCTGATCAAGCCCTTCGAGCACGGCGCCGACCTGGTCTACCACTCGGCCACCAAGTTCCTCAGCGGCCACGGCACGGTGATCGGTGGCGTGGTGGTGGATGGCGGTAGCTTCGACTGGGAGGCCTCGGGCAAGTTTCCTGAGCTGAGCCAGGCCTACGACGGTTTCCACAACATGGTGTTCACCGAGGAGTCGACCGTCGGTGCCTTCCTGCTGCGCGCGCGGCGCGAGGGCCTGCGGGACTTCGGCGCCTGCATGAGCCCGCACACCGCCTGGCTGATCCTGCAAGGACTGGAGACGCTGCCGCTGCGCATGGCGCGCCACATGAGCAACACCGAGAAGGTGGTTGCGTTCCTGGCCAGCCAGCCCTTCGTGGCGCGCGTCGGCCACCCGCTGCTGGAGAGCCACCCCAGCCACGCGCTGGCTCAAAAGCTGCTGCCGCGCGGCGCCGGTTCGGTGTTCAGCTTCGACATCAAGGGCAACCGCGAGCAAGGCAAGGCCTTCATCGAGACGCTCAAACTCTTCAGCCACCTAGCCAATGTGGGCGACTGCCGCAGCCTGGTGATCCACCCGGCCTCCACCACCCACTTCCGCATGAGCGACGAGGCGCTGGCCGGTGCCGGCATCTCGCAAGGCACGATCCGGCTGTCGATCGGGCTGGAAGATCCGGATGACCTGATTGACGATCTCAAGCGCGCGCTCAAGGCTGCAGAAAAGGCAGGTGCATGATGGAATTGATCGTCAACGGCGCCAAGACCTATTGCTACACCGGCGGCAAGCCTTTCGATGCCGCCAAGCCGACCGTGGTCATGGTCCACGGCGTGCTCAACGACCACAGCGTCTGGATCCTGCAGAGCCGTTACCTCGCCCACCACGGCTGGAACGTGCTGGCAGTGGACCTGCCCGGCCACTGCCGCAGCGGCGGCGAGGCGCCGGAGTCGGTGGAGCAGGCGGCCGACTTCATTGCCGCGCTGCTTGATGCGGCCGGTGTGACGCGTGCCGCGCTGGTGGGCCACAGCTGGGGCTCGCTGATCGCCTTGGAGGCGGCGGCGCGACTGAAAGACCGCATCAGCCATCTGGTGCTGGTGGGCACGGCCTACCCGATGAAGGTGTCGCCAGCGCTGCTGGACGCGTCGCTGAACCAGCCGGAACAGGCCTTGAAGATGATCAACGTCTTCTCGCGCAGCACGCTGGCCGCGCCGCCCTCGGCACTCGGGCCCGGCACCTGGGTCTATGGCGCCAGTCTGGCGCTGGGACGGCGCGTGTTGCGCAGCAACCCCCAGGTGAATGTGTTCCACCGCGGCTTCCAGGCCTGTGATCGCTATGCGAATGGCGAACAGGCCATCACCCAGATCAGCTGTCCGGTGCTGTTCCTGCTGGGGTCGCAAGACCAGATGACCATGCCCAAAGCCGCTCAAGGCCTGATCGCCAAGGCGCGCGAAGCCGGCAAGACGGTGCAGGTGCTCAGCCTGCCGGTGGGCCACCACCAGATGACGGAGGCGCCGGAGGCAACGCTGGTCGCGCTGCGCGATTTCCTGCGGCGCTGAGGTTCAGACCGGCGCCAGCGCTCGGCGGTGCCGGTCCACCCACCAGCCCCACAGCACCAGCAGCCACTGCAACTGCCCGGCCCAGGCGATGGCCTGCACGCTGGGTGGTGGCGCGCCGAACAGGTTGACGCCATGGATGGCAAAGAGAAACAGCACCAGCCCCCACAAGCCCCAGCGTCCGGCCGCATCCCGCGCCACGGTGCTGCGGCTGTAGAGCCAGACCCCGAACCAGAACAGCGGCACCTCCAGCGCCAAGGTGAGCGGCAGCGACGACCAGGCATCCAGACCCAGCCGCACGTCTCCCCAGGGCAGCAGCGGCAGGTCCGGGCGATGCACCAGCAGGTCCAGCCCCCAGTGGCTCAGCACCAGCGCGCCCAGCAACACAGCACCGCGCCGGTCGCGCCGGAACACCCCGTAGACCAGTGCCAGCAGCACCGCCCAGCCCAGCACGGCCAGCAGGCTGTGGCTGAACGGGTAGTGCTCGAAGACCAGCGGTGTCACCGCCGTGGCGCCGGGCTCGATGCGCACGCGCTCCAGCCCGAGCAGCAGCAAGGTCGGCCATAGCAAATCGATGAACTGGGCCGCCAGGAACAGGGTGCCGAGCGACACCCGGGGCGCCACCGACTTGGCCGCGAATCCGAGGGCAAAGTGACCGATGAACATGGCAGGTGATGGAAACTAGGGCCTGTTCACACTCATTTCGCAAGTGCGAACGTGGTGAAAACCGCGCCAATCTAGGCGTACGACGACGCCCAGGCTTGCCGCCTGGGCTAGGAGTGCAACAACGAGT
>CALRMF020000038.1:0-14625 GCA_943369035.1 Curvibacter sp. AEP1-3 | reverse complement strand
GCTTCGTCTGGCAGGACCGGCAGACCGCGCTGCGGCCGCCCGTCGAGATCGACGGCACCCACGACTACCTGACCGAGATCCACCCGCAGGCCGAAGCCTTTGTCCGAACGCTGGCCGACAAGCTGACCCAGGGCGCCGCCTTCTTCATCGACTACGGCTTCCCCGAGCGCGAGTACTACCACCCGCAGCGCCACATGGGCACCGTGATGTGCCACCGTGCCCACCAGGCCGATGCCGATCCGCTGATCGATGTCGGCCTGAAGGACATCACGGCCCACGTCAACTTCACCGGCGTGGCGCTGGCGGCGCAAGAGGCCGGTCTGGGTGTGCTGGGCTACACCTCGCAGGCGCGGTTCCTGCTCAACTGCGGCCTGGCCCAGATGATGGAGCTGGCCGAACTGGCGGTGCGCGCGCAGGCCGGCAAGCTGCTGATGGAGCACGAGATGGGCGAGCTGTTCAAGGTGATCGGTTTCACCACCGGCGAGCCCTGGGACGCGCTCGGCTTCACCGCGGGCGACCGCACCCACACGCTGTAGATCGGTCACGCCCCATGTTCCGCTGGCTCCTCGTCATCTTTTTCGCGCTGCTGATCATCAACGCCTTCACGCCCTGGTTCCGCAAGATCGGCTTCGGCCGCCTGCCGGGCGACCTGAACTTCACCCTGTTCGGCCGCCAGTTCAACCTGCCGGTCACCACCACCATCATCCTGAGCCTGTTGGCTGCCGGCGTCGCCCGGTTGCTCTGAACTGGCTTGAATTGCATACCCTGACCCCTATCTTGAGAGAAAGAAAGGGTTCACCATGACTGCTACGCGCCACATCGTCTGTCCGCACTGCCACACCACCAACCGCGTCCAGGTGGCCGATCTGGGCAAAGCGCCCGATTGCGGCAAATGCCACCAGCCGCTGTTCACCGGCCATCCGCTGGAGCTGGACGAGTCCTCGTTCGAGCGCCACGTCACGCGCAACGAGATTCCGGTGCTGGTGGACTTCTGGGCGCCGTGGTGCGGCCCCTGCCGCATGATGGCGCCAGCCTACGAGCAGGCGGCCGGCCAGCTGGAGCCGCAGGTGCGCGTGGCCAAGGTCAACACCGAAGAGGCGCAGCAGCTGGCGGCGCGTTTCAACATCCGCAGCATCCCGACGCTGGTGCTGTTCGTCGGCGGGCGGGAGGTGGCGCGCCAGCCGGGCGCCATGACCTCGCCTGCGCAGATCGCCGCCTGGGTGCGCAGTCAGTTGCGCTGAGTTCGGCGCCTGTTCGCACCTGCCAGTGAACAGGCTTTATTCCTCAATGGTCCAGGCGTGGCTGCAGTGGCGGCAGCGCACCCGCACCTGGCTGCTGCGTGTGTCTTCGCCGATCACGTCGAAGCGCGCATAGGTGCCGCAGGCCGGGCAGTCGGCCTGGTTGGCCACCTCTTCCGCGTGGTTCAGCAGGTAGAGGTAGCGCCTTAGTGCCCACAGGCCGATGCCGGCGCTGATCAGCACCATGGCCACATCGACCAGCTTCTCCGCCAATGTGCCGCCGGAGAACAGTTCCAGCGACCCCATCAGCGCGATGCAGCACAGCACCGTCAACAGCAGGTGGGCGTGGCTGGACAGCAGTTCGCGCTCGTACCACTTGCGAAAGCCGTGGCGGCGCACCCCGTCCGCCAGACGGCGGTTGAGCGGGTTGCGCGGTGGAGCGGTCATGGCCGCCATGATGCGCGAAAGCCCCGGTCTCGCGCCACCGGGGTGGAGCACCCGAGTGTGTTGCGGGGTTAACCGGCTTCGGGTGGCGGCAGCTGCAGGGTCTGGTCCTGCGCCTGCAGCTTGAAGGTGCGTACCACGCGCTCCAGGTGACCGGCCTGCTCCTGCAGCGAGCGCGCATTGGCGGCAGCCTGTTCCACCATGGCGGCGTTCTGCTGCGTGGCGCCATTCATGCCGTCGATCTCGCGGTTGACCTGGCCGATACCCGCCATCTGCTCGGCGCTGGCGGCGGCGATGCCGCTCATGATCTGCGTGACGTGCTGGATGCTTTCCACGATTTCCTTCATGGTGGCGCCGGCCTGATGTACCAGCGCACTGCCGGTCTGCACCCGCGCGGCGGAATCGTCGATCAGCGCCTTGATCTCGCGCGCCGCCTCGGCCGAGCGCTGGGCCAGGCTGCGCACCTCGGCCGCCACCACGGCAAAGCCGCGCCCCTGCTCGCCGGCGCGGGCGGCTTCCACCGCCGCATTGAGCGCCAGGATGTTGGTCTGGAAGGCAATGCCGTCGATCACGCCGATGATGTCGCCGATGCGCTTGGATGAGCTGTCGATCGACTCCATCGTGCGTACCACCTCGCTCACCACGCCACCGCCCTTGACCGCGACTTCCGAGGCCGCTGTCACCAGCTGGTTGGCGCGCTGCGCATCGTCCGCGTTGCGGTTCACCATCGCGGTGAGCTGGTGCATGGACTGCGCGGTGCGCTCCAGCGTGCCGACCTGCTGTTCGGTGCGTTCCGTCAGCACGATGTTGTGCTCCGAGATCTCGTTGGCGGCGGCATAGATCCCGTCGGTGACCGCGCGCACCTGGCCCACGATGCGGGTCAGGCTGTCGTTCATGTCGCGCAGGGCCTGCTGCAGGTCGCCCACCTCGTTGCCGGACGTGACCTGGATCGATTGCGTCAGATCACCGGTGGCGATGGCACGGGCGGCGTCCACGCCGCCGGCCAGCGGTGCTGTCACCACGCGGCGGATGAAGGGGTAGATCAGCAGCAGCACCGGGATGCTGGTCAGGAAAGCGGCCAGGATGGACTTGGTGCGCTGCGCGGCCAGGCCCTGGTTCACGTGGTCGAGCGAGACCTTCATGCTGACTGCGCCCAGCACCGTGCCCTCCGGCACCTGGTGGCACACCGTGCAGTCCTTGCCGAGGTAGTTCTTGCTGGCCAGCGTGGGCCGGATGGTCCGCAGGTACTCGCCCTGGCTGTCGCTCTCGGTCCAGATCTGCTCCTTGCCGGTCTTCATGACCTCGGCCTCGCGGGCGTCGGGTTGCGACTCGTCCTTGCCGCTGCCGGGGCCAAAGATCTTGACCACCGCCTCGGCGCGCAGCACGCGCACGTCGCGGATGGTGCCGAGCTGCTTGATCTGGTCGAGCAGCACATTGCGCTGCGCCACCGTGCCGGTGACCATCATGCCGGTCAGGCCGGCCATGGTGGCGTCGTGCATGCTCAGGGAGAAGTCCTGCGCCTGCGCCAGCGCGGCCTGGCGCGACACATGGCTCTGCCAGACGATCACGCCCGACCAGACCACCAGCAGCGCCACGCCGATGGTGGCCAGCAACTGGATCCAGATTTTCAGCTTCACACCTGCCCGCACGACGACCTCCTGGGTGGCACTGTTTCAAGTAGGGGCATTCTGCCGATGGTGGGGGGTGCGAAACCTGATGTGCGTCAAGGAAAGACGCGATGCAGGCGGCGCCGAACGGGCAGGCGTCAAGCCTACACGGGGCGGTTTGAGCCCCTGCGCGAGACGAAGTCAGGCGGCGCTTACTTCGTCTACTTCCACCAGACAGTCATAGAACACCGGTCCGCCGCCCAGGTCGGTCAGCTTCTGGCTGGTGAGTTCGTTGACGTTGGTGCCGTTCAGGCCCAGCTTGCGCCACCAGATGCCCAGGCCGTTGACCACGCCTGCGCGCGCACGGCCATTGACGCACAGCACGCAGTGGTAGCTGCCGCGGTCGTTGTACACACGCACCGTCTGGCCGTCGCGCAGGCCGCGCGCGGCGGCATCGCTGGGGTGCATTTCCAGCAGCGGCTGGCCTTCGATGTCGCGCAGGCTCCGCACGTTGACGAAGGTCGAATTGAGGAAGTTGCGCGCCGGCGGCGAGATCATGGCCAGCGGGTAGCGCGTATCGCTGCCGGCCGGCTCGTGGTTGGGCACGTAATCCGGCAGGCCATCGCCCCAGCTGCGCTGCAGCGCTTCGCTGAAGAATTCGCAGCGGCCGGAAGGCGTGGGGAAGTCGCCTTGGGCGAAGGGGGCGTCGGGCAGCGGCAGGCTGGCAAAACCGTCGCGCAACAGGACGTCGAAATCGATCAGGCCATCAAACGCGGTGCGGCAGAGCGTCTCGTCGCTGTCGGCAAAGCAGGGGTCGTCGAAGCCCATGGCGGCTGCGAGGTCACGGAAGATCTGCGTGTTGCTGCGCGCCTCGCCCAGCGGCGCAATGGCGGGCCGGTTCAGCAGCACGTCGGTGTGGCCGTAGGAGGTGTGGATGTCCCAGTGCTCCAGTTGCGTGGTGGCGGGCAGCACGATGTCGGCGTAGTCGGCGGTGTCGGTCTGGAAATGCTCCAGCACCACGGTAAACAGGTCTTCGCGCGCAAAGCCGCGCACCACGGCGCCGGACTGCGGGGCGACTGCCACCGGGTTGCTGTTGTAGACCACCAGCGCCTCCACCTTCGGCCCCCATTGCGCATCGCCCGGGTGCAGCAGGATGTCGCCGATCGTGCTCATATTGAGCAGGCGCGGGCGCCGCTCGCCCAGCAGGTCGGGCCGTTGCAGTGCCGCGTGGCGCGCAGGAAACGTGCCGGAGCTGCTCAGCAGCACGCCGCCCGCGCGGTGGCGCCAGGCGCCGATGAGCGCGGGCAGGCAGGCCACGGCGCGTGCTGCGTTGCCGCCGCCGTGTACGCGCTGCATGCCGTAGTTCAGCCGGATGGCCGCCGGCTCGCCGCGCACGAAGCACTGGCCGTAGTCGTGCGCCAGGTCGCGGATCTGTTGCGCCTCCAGGCCGCAGACCTCGGCGGCGCGTTCGGTTGGCCACTGCAGTGCGCGCTCACGCAGCGCGGCCCAGCCCACGGTGTAGCGTTCAATGTAGTCGTGGTCCAGCCAGTCATGCTGAATCAACTCATGCATGAGGGCCAGCGCCAGCGCGGCATCGGTACCAGGGCGTAGCGCCAGGTGCACGTGGCACTTCTCGGCGGTTTCGCTGCGGCGCGGGTCGATACAGACCAGCTTGGCGCCGCGCCGTTTGGCCTCCTGCGCCAGGCGCCAGAAGTGCAGGTTGCTGCCGATCGAGTTGCTGCCCCAGATCAGGATCAGCTTCGCCTCGACGAAGAACTCCGTGCGCATGCCGAGCTTGCCGCCCAGCGTGTGCGTCAGGCCGGCGCCGCCCGCCGCGGCGCAGATGGTACGGTCCAGCCGCGAGGCACCCAACTGGTGGAAGAAGCGTCCCGCCATGCTCTCGCTCTGTACCAGCCCCATGGTGCCGGCGTAGCTGTAGGGCAGGATGGCCTCGGGATTGCGCTGCGCGATGCCGCCCAGCCGTGAGGCGATCTCGCGCAGCGCGGCGTCCCACGTGATGCGCTCGAACTGGCCGCTGCCCTTGGGGCCGGTACGGCGCAGCGGGTGCAGCAGGCGTTCGGGATGGTAGGTGCGCTCGGTGTACTTCGACACCTTGGCGCACAGCACGCCGTCGGTGTGGCGGTGCGCCGGGTTGCCGCGCACCTGGATGGCGACGCCGTTTTCCACGCGTGTGAGCAGGGCGCAGGTGTCGGGGCAGTCGTGCGGGCAGGCGCCGCGTACGTCGGTTGACTCCATAGCCATGTTGGACATCCTTTCAACGTCAGGTGCTCTGATCAGTGGAACGCCGTGGAGCCGGCTTTGCCGGGCCACTGGCGTTGCCCCCTGCAAGGGGGGTGGCGAAGCGACACGAAGTGCGCGCAGCCTGGGGGTGTGTCATTTTTCTCCAAGGTGTCGGCCGATGGCGGCAGCCCTCGCGGCGTGGATGATCTCGCCGACCTTCTTGCCGCTGTGGCCCTGCGCCATGGCATGTTCGGCAATCGGCTGCGTGGCCACCGCCAGCACCGCCTCCAGCACGCCCTGCAGCCGCGCGGCCTGCGGGTAGGGCTCGTCGTCCTTGCCCAGGCGGCCGCGTGCGTCGCACTCGCAGGCTTGCAGCACCTCGGCAAAGCGCTGCGGTTTGCGCAGCGCGTCGCAGCGCTCCAGCAGGCGCAAGAGCGCGGCGGCACCCAGTTCGCCGCTGCGGTGGATGTGGCCGTGCTCGCGCGCCACCACGTCGGCCAGCTCACGGCAGTCCAGCGGCACGCGCAGGCGCTCACACAGGCCTTTCAGCAAGCGGGCGCTGCGCTCCTCATGGCCGATGTGGCGCGGCAGCACGTCGGCTGACGTCGTGCCCTTTCCCAGATCGTGGCCCAGGCAGGCGAAGCGCACCGTCAGTGGCGTGTTGAGGCGTGCCGCCATGTCCAGCACCATCATCAGGTGCACGCCGGTGTCGACCTCGGGGTGGTACTGCTCCGATTGCGGCACGCCCCACAGGCGGTCCACTTCCGGCAGCAGGCGCTTGAGGGCGCCGCAGGCGCGCAGCACGGTGAACATGCGCGAGGGCTGCGCCTCCATCAGGCCGCGGCTGAGTTCCTGCCAGACGCGCTCGGGCACCAGGTGGTCCACCTCGCCGTCGTCCACCATCTGGCCCATCAGCTCCAGCGTCTCGCCGGCCACCGTGAAGTCGGTGAAGCGCGCCGCCAGTCGCGCCACGCGCAGGATGCGCACCGGGTCTTCGCGGAAGGCCGGCGTCACGTGGCGGAACACGCGCTGCTCTAGGTCGCGCCGGCCGTGGTATGGGTCGGTCAGGTGTTGAGGGTCAAATGTGCCGTCGGCCCTTATCTGATCGGCGTTGACAGCTATGGAATTGATAGTGAGGTCGCGCCGCGCCAGATCGTCTTCCAGCGTCACCTCGGGCGAGGTGTGGATGGCAAAGCCCTTATAGCCGCGCGCCGTCTTGCGCTCGGTGCGCGCCAGCGCGTGTTCCTCTTTGGTCTGCGGGTGCAGGAAGACCGGGAAGTCCTTGCCCACCGGCACAAAGCCGCGCGCCGTCATCGCTTCGGGCGTGGCACCCACCACCACCCAGTCACGGTCCGACACCGGCAAGCCGAGCAGGGCATCGCGCACCGCGCCGCCCACCATGTAGATCTGCATGGATGGCAGTCTAGCGTTTCAGCCGGTAGGGCTCCTCGAAGGCGCAGAAGTCATGCTCGGCGCGCGCCTGGGTGACCCACTCCGCCACGCCCGGCAGCGCGGCCACACGCTCGACGTAGGCCGCAATCTCGGCTGGCAGCGGCAGGGCGTAGGTCTTGAAGCGCATGCACACCGGGGCGAAGTAGGCGTCGGCAATGGTGAAGCCACCGAACAGCAGCGGGCCGCCGTTGCGCGCCAGCAGGTCGCTCCACATCGTCACCAGCCGCGCCACGTCGGCACGCACGGCGGGCTGGTCGCGCCAGATCAGGGCGCCGACGTCGGGCAGGAAGGCTTCGATGTTCTGCGTGCAGTGCTGGCGCAGTGCGGTAAAGCCGGCATGCATCTCGGCGCAGACACTGCGTGCGTGGGCACGGGCCGTCACGTCCTGCGGCCACAGCGTCAGTTGCGGGAACTGTTCGGCCAGGTATTCGGCAATCGCCAGCGTGTCCCAGATCGCCAGGTCGCCCTCGGGCCGGCTGTGCACCAGCACTGGCACCTTGCCGGTCGGGCTGACGTCGGCCAGCGTGTGCTTGAAGCGGGAGTCGGCGTCGAAGGAGTCGAAGCGCACCATCACTTCCTCAAACGCGATGCCGGCCTGGCGCATCAGCACCCAGGGCCGCATGGACCAGGACGAGTAGTTCTTGTTGCCGATGAATAGCCTGAGCATGGTCACCTCCCTTGGAAGCGACGATGGTAGCGTGCACACCCGGCCGGTGCAGGCCCCAAGGCCTTTCAGCGGCGGCGGAATTGCGCGCGCAGCGTCACGTAGCGGTCGCCACGGCCCAGGTAGCCGGGTGCGACGGCACCCAGGGCAGCTGGCGTGATGCCCAGGGCATCCAGGCCCGGCAATTGACCGCTGGCCACGTTGTCGACGCGCATCGAGTCCAGGTTGTCGCGGCTCATCAGCGTCGGGCCGGGCAGCCATTCCATCAGGCCGGCCTGCAGTCGCCCGAGTGCCATCGGCAGCGGCAGCACGGGCCGGGCACGACCCCGGCAGAGGCGGCCCGCCAGTTGTACCAGCTGCGCCAGCGTGCAGACCTGCGGCCCGCACGCCTCAAACGTCTGGCCGATGGTGGCCGGGTCCTGCAGGCAGCGTGCGATGGCCTGCGCCACGTCTTCCACCCACACCGGCTGGAAGCGGGCCTGCGCGCCGGCCAGCGGCATCACGGGGGCCACGCGCTGCAGGCGGGCGAAGAGGTTGAGGAACTGGTCGTCGGCGCCAAAGATGACGCTCGGGCGCAGCACGGTGAGCTGCAAGCCTTCGGTGGCGGCCTGCTGCAGCACGGCCTCGCCTCGGCTCTTGCTGCGCAGGTAGATCGAGGGGGCGCTCTCGGCCGCGGCCGGCGCGGCACCCAAGGCGCTGACATGCACCAGGCGTCGCACGCCGGTGGCCAGGGCCGCGCGCGCCAGCTTGGCTGGCAGCTCGATATGGGTGTGCCCGAAGGCCGAAGCGTTGCCGTGCAGGATGGCCACCAGGTTGACCACCGCGTCATGCCCCGGCAGCAGATGGCGCAACGCGGCTTCGTCGTGCACGTCGGCCGTCAGCACGGTCAGACCTGGCAGGTGCTGGATGGCCTGGGCGTTGCCGGCGCGCCGCGTCGGCACGGTGACATGCCAGCCTGTGCGGGCCAGCTTTTCACACACATGGCGGCCAACGAAACCGGTGCCGCCGAGCACCAGGACTTTCTTCATGGCAGGTCTTCGTCCAGATCGCTTTTGCCTCGGCGTTGCGGGCCGACCTGGCCCAGGCGTGCCTTGAGCGACTGCGGCTTGCCGGTGATGAGCGCGGCGTAGTTGGTGGTGTTGGAGAGCACCTTCTTCACGTAGTCGCGTGTTTCATTGAAGGGCACGTTCTCGGCCCAGATGGCGGCATCCAGCTGCGGGTCGCCGTCCTGCCCGCGCCAGGCACGCGAGCGGCTCGGGCCTGCGTTGTAGGCGGCGGCGGCCAGCGGCATGGAGCCCTCAAAGCTTTCCAGCACCAGCTTGAGGTAGCCGGTGCCGATGGCGATGTTGGTGTCGCGGTCGGTGATGTGGTGGGGCTTGAAGTCAGACAGGCCGATGCGCTTGGCGGTCCAGCGCGCCGTGGCGGGCATGACCTGCATCAGGCCGGCGGCGCCGACGTGGGACTGCGCGTCCATGATGAAGCGGCTCTCCTGCCGGATCAGGCCGTAGACATAGGCCGGGTCGAGGTCGATCTGGCCGGCGCGCTGAACCACCGCCTGCTTGAACGGCATGGGGAAGCGCTGCTCGAAGTCGATCAGCACCTTGGTGCGCTCGCTGGTGTTGATGCAACGGTCCCACACCTGCTGGTCGCAGGCCAGCTGGGCCGCCGCCAGCAGTTCTCGGTCACTCATGCCGCCGCGCTGGTGCGCGCCGACGCTGTAGTTCCATTCACGTACACCCTCGGCGCGCAGGCCGAGCTGGATGGCCAGCAGGGCGCGGCGCAGACCTGGGTTGGCGCGCGCGGCCTCCAGTTCGATGGCCGTCAGCGGCTCGGGCTTCGGGGGTACGGTGATCGGGCGGCCGAGTTCCTCCAGGGCCAGCTGCTCGTAGAAGCCGCGCGGCGAGGCGATGGACTCGAACAGCGCGCGGGCCTGTGCCGGGGCCTCCGGCGAGCCACCCAGCGCCAGCAGGGCGCGGCCGCGCCAGTAAATCCAGGCCGGGTCCTGGCGCTGCGCCTCCGGCATGGCGGCGGTCGCGTTCAGCACTTCCTGCCAGGCGCCGGCCCGCAGCGCGGCCCGCACCTTCCAGATCAGGTGGTCGCCATGCAGGTGGCGGTCCTGCGCATGGGAAAAATAGTTGATGGCGCCTTCCTGCAGGCGGCGTGCGGCGCGCTTGCCGATCACGCCCCAGACCCAGCTGCGTTCCTCCTGCGTGAGCTGGGCACGCCAGCGCATCTTGTTCATCTCGTCCATGGCGGCCGTGATGTCGGTGCTGGCCAGGCGGATCAGCGCCAGCGTCACCATCTCCTTGGTGCGCGGACGCAGCGCGGTGATCTTCTCGTCCAGGAAGCGCACCGGGCTGGCGTAGATGGCGTTGACGCTCGCAGCCCAGTCCGGATTCAGCATGGCCACCGCCTGGGTGGCGATGCGCGGCCGTTCGTTCTCGAAGCCCAGGCGCGCACGCAGCCAGGCGGCATGGGCGGGCAGCTTGCCGGCCTGCAACTGCTGTTCGGCCGCGGCAGCGCAGCCTTCCTCGGCTTCCTTCTGCGCCAGCCAGAGTTCCTGCACCTGCGCGGCGACGTCGGCGCCGCTGGAATAGGCCTCGTTCAGCAGCGCATAGCAACGCACCGAGCGGTCGTCGTTCATGCGGAACTTGGGGTACTCGGCGGCGAAGTTGGCCCAGTCGCGCCGTTTGCCCAGCAGCAGCAGCCAGTCGTTGCGCAGCCGGTCTTCCTGGTAGGTGCCGGCGTAGCGCGTGAGGAAGCTGCGGATCTCGGTCGGGCCGGCTTCGTCCAGCCGCGCGGCCAGTTCCCAGTAGGCGCCCCAGGGCTCCAGCGCATGGCCCTGCACCTGCGGCAGCAGGGCGGCCAGGCGTTTGCGGTCGCCTTTCTTGAAGGCCTGTTGCATCTCCAGGATGGGGGTGTCACTGGGGGCTTGCGCGCGCGGTTTGGACTTGGTGGGCACGGCGTGCCCGGCGTGTGGCAACATCAACCCCGCCAGCAGGGCGATCGATGTCAGAATGGCTTGAAACTGCATGTGGGAATTATGGACACATCCGAGGAAAAAAGGTCGCAGGAAAAGAAGGCCTTACGCCAGCAACTCATTACCCAACGCCTGAACCTGCCGGATCGCCTACAACGCGCCACCGCCTTGCAGCAGGTCATGCGGATCTGGCTGGTGGGGCGCCCGGATGCGGTGATCGGCGCCTACTGGCCGATCAAGGGCGAGTTCGACCCGCTGCCGGCCCTGCACCGCTGGAAGGAAGACGGCGAGCTGATCGAGCAGCCGCAGCCGCGGCGCATCGGCCTGCCGGTGATCGACAAGGTGCACAAGACGCTCACCTTCCACGCCTGGTACCCCGGCTGCCCGATGGAGGAAGACGCCTACGGCATTCCCAAGCCCAAGGACACCGAACTCATCGTGCCTACGCTGCTGTTCGTGCCCTGCGTCGGCTACGGTCCCGGCGGCTACCGCCTGGGCTATGGCGGCGGCTTCTACGACCGCACGCTGGCGGCATTGCAACCCCGGCCGTTCACCGTGGGGCTGGGTTTTGCGCACGGCTTCCTGCCCGACCTGGAGCCTGAGCCGCACGACGTGCCGCTGGACGCCATCCTCAACGACCACGGCGTGGTCTGGCCGGTGCCCGGCATTCCCAGTTGACGCCATGGCCCGTCCGAAGTCCGCCAGCCACGAACTCAAACGCGACGAGATCCTCGACATCGCGGCGCAGTGCTTTGCCGAGAAGAGCTACCCCGCGGCCAGCATGAACGACATTGCCGCCGCCTGCGGCACCTCCAAGGCGCGGCTGTACCACTACTACGAGAGCAAGGAAGCCATCCTGTTCGACCTGCTGGACCGCTACACGCAGCGCCTGCTGGCGCTGGTGGGCCAGGTGGAGGCCACGGCACAACGTCGCAACCTGGACGACCGTGCCGCGCTGCACGAGCTCATCCGCAGCTTTCTGCACGAATACGAGACCTCGGCCACGCGCCATGTGGCGCTATTGCACGACACCAAGTTCCTGGGCGAGACGCAACGCGACGCGGTGCTGAACCGCCAACGCGACGTGGTGTCGGCCGTCACGCGTTTTCTGCGGCGCGCCTACCCGCAGCGGCTCGACGAGCGCAACCAGACCGCGGTGACCATGATGCTGTTCGGCATGATCAACTGGACCTTCACCTGGCTGCGCCCGGGCGGGGCCATGAGCTACGCCGCCTTTGCCGACGAGGTGATTGCCATGCTGGAGCGCGGCTTGGCCGCCTGAGTCGGCCCCTGTAGCGGTCAGGGCGTTACGCTATCCGTAACGCATTACGTCAGGTGGCAGGCGCACCCTAAAATGGGGCGATTCGCATTTCAGACACGCATCCAAGATCCCACCGGAGACCCCATGAGCAAAGCCTTTGCCTCGCAAGCCGACCTGACCGACAAGAAGATCACCTTCGAGCGCCTGAGCCAGCACTGCTGGGCTTACACGACGGAGGGTGACCCGAACTCCGGCGTCATCATCGGCGACAACTGCATTCTGGTGAGCGACGCCACCGCCACGCCGGCCATGGCGCAGGACCTCATCAAGAAGATTCGCACGGTCAGCGACAAGCCGATCAAGTACGTGCTGCTGACGCACTACCACGCGGTGCGTGTGCTGGGTGCCAGCGCCTTCGTCGCCGAGGGCGCGACCGAGATCATCGCCAGCCAGGGCACGCTGGAGCTGATCCGTGAGCGCGGCGCGCAGGACATGAAGAGCGAGATGGAGCGCTTCCCGCGCCTGTTCCGCAATGCGGAGACGGTGCCCGGCCTGACCTGGCCGAGCATGGTGGTCGGCGGCGGCAACCCTGTCAAAGGCGAAGTGCCGGGCAAGCTGTCCATCAACCTCGGCGGCGTGGTGGTGCAGATCTGGAGCCCGGGCCCGGGCCACACGCGCGGCGACACCATCGCCTGGGTGGAAGAGGAGAAGGTGCTGTACTCGGGTGACCTGGTGGAGTTCAACGCCGGCGTCTACACCGGTGACGCGCAGCTGGAAGAGTGGCCGGCCACGTTGGAGGCACTGCGTGCCCTGAAGGCCGAGGCTCTGGTGCCCGGCCGCGGCGAGGCCATGAAGGGCAACGCCAACGTCAACAAGGCACTGGACTACACCAAACGCTGGGTCGAGACGTTGTACCGCTGCGGCCGCGAGGCGGTGGCGCAGGGCATGGACCTGAAGGCCGCCATGGCGCACACGCGCAAGAGCATGGACCCGATCTTCGGCAAGGTCTTCATCTACGAGCACTGCCTGCCGTTCGACGTGACGCGTGCCTACGACGAGGCCAGCGGTATCAAGAACCCGCGCATCTGGACCGCCGAGCGCGACAAGGCCATGTGGGCGGCGCTGCAGGGTTGAAGCCTGCCGACCCCTGTGCCAGGGCCAGCATCGCTGGCCCTAGTTTTTTTCCGCGGCGAGGGTGCGCAGGTCAGCCTCGTAGCCCTTGAGCTTGTCCTGCAGGTGGCGCCGCTGCGCGGCGCTGGTGCTGTTGTGCAGTGTGGCCATGGTGCGGCAGCCGTCCTGCAGCATGCGCTCGAAACGGGCGCGGTAAGTGGCGTCGGGCGATTCGAGCTGGCGCTGCAGCAGGGCCAGCAGCTCGGCCTGCACATGCGCCGGGCGCTCGCCGTTGCGGTGTTCCTGCAAGACCTGCAGCATGTCCTGCTGCCGGCGCAGGCGCTCACGCCAGGCTGCCCGCGCGTCGAAGGCTGAGGTGGCGAGGCTCTGGCGCAGGATGGCACGCTGGCTGTCGTCCAGCCGGCCATAGAAGCTCTCGGCGCGTTCCTCGGCCTTCTTCAGCCGGCGCGCCAGCAGCTCCTGCGGCGTGCCGTCCAGCCATTCCTCACGCCAGTCGCGGTTGTGCTTGTCGAACTGCTGCGCCAGGTGGCGCAGCTGCTCGGGCTGCAGTGTCGGCACCACGCGGGCCATGCCTTCCGCGGCCTGCTCGCCCAGCCGGCGCACATGGCGCTGTGCTTGCGCGGCGACCGCGCAGACTTGGTCTGCCGTCACGGCCTCGGGCGCCAGTCGCTGCAACTGGCGCAGCAGATCGGCATAGGCCGGCAATTCGTTCTGGCGATGCCAGGCCTGCAGCGTGGCCAGGCGGTCGCGCACCTGCGCCGATTGCGCGTCGTTGAAATCCACATAGCCGTCCAGCCACCAGTAGGCCAGCGAGGGCGCGTTGTTGTAGCCGATCTTCACCGCGCTGCAGCCACCGAGGAAAACCAGCAGCAGCGCGCCGATAATGCGGGGCAGAAGCCGTCCCGCACGCGGGACAGCCAACAAGACAGAAACAGACGGATACAGCATGGATCAGCACAAACAGGCGGTGGACGTGGTCATCATGGCGGCCGGCAAGGGCACGCGCATGAAAAGCAAACTGCCCAAAGTGTTACACCGTTTGGCCGGGCGTGCATTGCTGCAACATGTGGTGGACACCGCGGCCGCGCTGGATGCACGCCGGGTGGTGGTGATCACCGGCCACGGTGCTACAGAAGTTGAAGCGGCTCTCGCCCATCCAGCAAGGGCTGGAACCCGATTTGCCTTGGAGTTTGTGCGGCAGGAGCCGCAGCTCGGCACCGGTCATGCGGTGCAGCAGGCCGTGCCGGTGCTGCCGGACGACGGCGTGGTGGTGGTGCTGTCGGGTGACGTGCCGCTCACCCAGGCCGACACGCTGCGCGCGCTGATCGCGGCCTGCGGCGGCCAGAAGCTGGCACTGCTGACGATTGCCTTCGATGACCCCACCGGCTACGGCCGCATCGTGCGTGATGCCGACGGCACGGTGCAGGCCATCGTGGAGCATAAGGACGCCAGCGAGGCGCAGCGGACCATCCGCGAGGTCTACAGCGGCATCATGGCCGTGCCGGCGCGCCTGCTCAAACCCTGGCTGGCGCAGCTGGACAACCAGAACGCCCAGGGCGAGTACTACCTGACCGACGTGGTGAAGTTCGCCGTGGCTGACGGCGTGC
>CALRMF020000037.1:0-14666 GCA_943369035.1 Curvibacter sp. AEP1-3 | reverse complement strand
CGCTTTGATGGCATCAGAGATCATCGATCAATCTCTCCAAACACAATGTCCAGGGTGCCGATGATGGCCACGGCATCGGCCAGCATGTGGCCGCGGGCCAGCTCATCCAGCGTGGCCAGGTGGGCAAAGCCCGGGGCGCGGATCTTGAGGCGGTAGGGCTTGTTGGCACCGTCGCTCACGAGGTAGATGCCGAACTCGCCTTTCGGATGCTCGACGGCGGCATAGGCCTCGCCCTCGGGCACACGGAAACCTTCGGTGAAGAGCTTGAAGTGGTGGATCAGCTCCTCCATGTTGGACTTCATGGCCTCGCGGGCCGGCGGCGCCACCTTGTGGTTGTCGGTGATGACCGGACCCGGGTTGGCCCGCAGCCAGTCCACGCACTGCTTGATGATGCGGTTGGACTCGCGCATCTCCTGCACGCGCACCAGGTAGCGGTCGTAGCTGTCGCCGGTCTTGCCGACCGGGATGTCGAAGTCCACGCGGTCATACGCGTCGTAGGGCTGCTGCTTGCGCAGGTCCCAGGCGATGCCGGAGCCGCGCAGCATGGGGCCGGTCATGCCCAGGTTCAGGGCGCGCTCGGCGGTGACGACGCCGATGCCCACGGTGCGTTGCTTCCAGATGCGGTTGTCGGTCAGCAGGGTTTCGTACTCGTCCACGCACTTGGGAAAGCGCTGTGTGAAGTCGTCGATGAAGTCGAGCAGCGAGCCCTGGCGGTTGGCATTGAGCTGCGCGATCGCCTTGGCGTTGCGGATCTTGCTGGCCTGGTACTGCGGCATGCTGTCCGGCAGGTCGCGGTAGACACCACCCGGGCGGAAGTAGGCCGCGTGCATGCGCGCGCCGGACACCGCCTCGTACATGTCGAACAGGTCCTCGCGTTCGCGGAAGGTGTAGATCAGGATGGTGGAGCTGCCACAGTCATTGCCGTGCGAGCCCAGCCACATCAGGTGGTTGAGCAGGCGCGTGATCTCGCCGAACATGGTGCGGATGTACTTGGCGCGCAGCGGCACCTCGATGCCGAGCAGCTTTTCGATGGCCAGGCAGTAAGCCTGCTCGTTGCACATCATCGAGACGTAATCCAGCCGATCCATGTAAGGCAGCGACTGGATGTAGGTCTTGTGCTCGGCCAGCTTCTCGGTGGCACGGTGCAGCAGGCCGATGTGGGGGTCGGCGCGCTGCACGACCTCGCCATCGAGCTCCAGCACCAGGCGCAGCACGCCGTGCGCGGCCGGGTGCTGCGGGCCGAAGTTCAGGGTGTAGTTCTTGATTTCTGCCATGATCAGTGCAGCCCGCCGTAGTTGTCTTCACGGATGATGCGCGGCGTGATCTCGCGCGGCTCGATGGTCACCGGCTGGTACACCACGCGCTGCTGCTCGGCGTCGTAGCGCATCTCGACGTGACCGGACAGCGGGAAGTCCTTGCGGAAGGGGTGACCGATGAAGCCGTAGTCGGTCAGGATGCGGCGCAGGTCGTCATGTCCTTCGAACACGATGCCGTAGAGGTCGAAAGCCTCGCGCTCGTACCAGTTGGCGGCACGCCAGACGCTGGTGAGCGAGTCCACCAGCGGGAAATCGTCATCGGCCGCGAAGACCTTCAGGCGCAGGCGCTGGTTCAGGCTAACCGACAGGAGGTGGGACACAACACAGAAACGAGCCCCTTCCCAGCGGCCGTCACCGTACGTGGAATAGTCGACACCACAGAGGTCGATCAGCTGTTCGAAGCGGCAGCCCGGGGCATCACGCAGGATCTGCGCCGCTGCCAGGTAGTCGGCCGCCGACACCTCGACCGTGACCTCGCCCAGGGCGACCTCCACGCGGCGCGCCTTGCCGCCCAAAGCGGCGGTGACGGTGTCCTTGAGTGCTTCGGGATTTACGGCAAATGCTGTCATCTGTAGTCCTCAGACGCGCGCCTCAGACACGCGCGATGGTTTGCGTGCGGCGGATCTTCTGCTGCAGCTGGATGATGCCGTAGATCAGCGCCTCGGCCGTGGGCGGACAGCCCGGCACGTAGACATCGACCGGCACGATGCGGTCGCAGCCGCGCACCACCGAGTAGCTGTAGTGGTAATAGCCGCCGCCGTTGGCACAGGAACCCATGGAAATGACCCAGCGCGGCTCGCTCATCTGGTCATAGACCTTGCGCAGGGCCGGCGCCATCTTGTTGCACAGCGTGCCAGCCACGATCATCAGGTCGGACTGGCGCGGGCTGGCACGGAACACCTCGGCACCGAAGCGCCCGATGTCGTAGCGCGCTGCCGCCGCATGCATCATCTCGACCGCGCAGCAGGCCAGACCGAAGGTCATGGGCCAGAGCGAGCCGGTCTTGGCCCAGTTCACCACCGTGTCGTAACTGGTGGTGATGAAGCCTTCTTTCATCACGCCTTCAATCATGGCATCAGCCCTCGTGAAAACCGCTTATTCCCAGTCCAGGGCGCCTTTTTTCCACTCGTAGACGAAGCCCACGACCAGAATGCCCAGGAACACCACCGCCGCCCAGAAACCGACCGCCCCCACCTCCTTGAGCGCCACGGCCCAGGGGAAGAGGAAGGCAATTTCGAGGTCGAACAGAATGAAGAGGATGGCAACGAGGTAGTAGCGCACATCGAACTTCATGCGCGCATCTTCGAAGGCTTCGAAGCCACACTCGTAGGGGGAATTCTTGGCTGCGTCGGGCCGGTTGGGACCGAGGATGTAGCCGATAACCTGGGGGAGTATTCCAACAGCGATACCGACCAAGATGAACAGGAGAACGGGAAGGTACTGATCGAGGTTCATCTTGAGATATTGATCACCGTTTGCCTGCCGGAAGGCGTTCCGACAGGTCTGTTTATGGTGCCGTCGGCGAGACTCGAACTCGCACAGCTTTCGCCACTACCCCCTCAAGATAGCGTGTCTACCAATTTCACCACGACGGCTTGTCTCGGGCGCCGGAATTGCATGAGGATTGCGCTCTTCCGGCAGCCCTAGAGTTTACCCTGAATTTGACCCTCATCCCGGTTGATGAGGGTCAAGCTCAGAAGAAATTACTTGCTCGGAATCGCAGCCGCACCCGAGGCCGCCGGTGCAGCCGGCGCATCGACGGCCGGTGCCGCGTTGCCCGGGATCTGCGCCGCCGGCGCGGTGCCTTCGGCCGGTGCCGTCACCGCCGCACGCTCAAGCACGCTGCCCGTGCTGGCCGGACGAGCGTTGCCGAAATAGGCCAGCAGCAGCGTGGCAATGAAGAACACCGTCGCCAGCACGGCGGTGGTGCGCGACAGGAAGTTGGCACTGCCGGTGGCGCCGAACAGGCTGCCCGAGGCACCGCTGCCGAAGGCAGCACCCATGTCCGCACCCTTGCCGTGCTGGATCAGGATCAGGCCGATCATGCCCAGCGCCGACAGCATCTGGACCGTCAAGAGAATGGTTACGACAACACTCATGTTTACTCCTAAATTCGTAGCAGCCGGCGTCAGCCTGCCGCGGCAATGATGGTCAGAAAATCCGGGGCTTTGAGCGACGCGCCGCCGATCAGGCCACCATCGATGTCAGGCTGGCCCAGCAGCTGCGCGGCATTCGCCGCATTCATGCTACCGCCGTAGAGGATCTTGACGCGCTCGGCCTGCGGCGTGGCCGCCTTCAGCTGCGCGCGCAGCACGGCATGCACGGCCTGTGCCTGCTCCGGCGTGGCGGTCTTGCCGGTGCCGATGGCCCACACCGGCTCATAGGCCACCACGATCTCGCTGATGCAGTGGCCGTTGAGGTGGATCACCGCGGCCAGCTGACGCTTGACCACTTCTTCCGTCCGATTCGCTTCGCGCTCGGCCAGCGTCTCGCCCACGCAGACGATGGGCGTCACACCATTGGCCAGCGCGCGCTGCGCCTTGGCCGCCACCACCGCATCGGTCTCACCGTGGTACTGGCGCCGCTCCGAGTGGCCGACGATGGCATAGCGCACACCGAAGTCCTTGAGCATGGCCACCGACACCTCGCCGGTGTAGGCGCCCAACTCGTGTTGCGACACGTCCTGCGCGCCCAGTTCCACCGGGCTGGTGGCCAGCAGGGCCTGGCACTGGGCCAGGTAAGGCGCCGGCACGCAGACGGCGATGTCGCAGGCCGGATCCTTCAGGCCGGAGAGGATGCCTTTCAGCAGCGCCTGGTTGGCCGCCAGGCTGCCGTTCATCTTCCAGTTGCCGGCAATCAGTTTTTTCTTGCTCATGCTTGTCCCCAGGTCAGCACGATCTTGCCGATGTGCTGGTTCGATTCCATCAGGGCGTGCGCCTGGGCGGCGCCGCTGCCCGTCGGCTCCTTCGGATCGACAGCCTTCCAGGTGCTGTGGATCACGGGCTTGATCTTGCCGGCCTCGATCAGTGGCCAGGCGTGCTTGAGGCAGGCCTGCGCGATGGCGGCCTTGAAAGCCACCGGGCGCGGGCGCAGCGTGGAGCCAGTGATGGTCAGGCGCCTGCGCAACACCAGACCGGCGTTGAAGCTGCTCTTGGTGCCACCCTGCACGGCGATGATGACGATGCGGCCGTCCTCGGCCAGACTCTCCACCTCGCGCGCGACATAGTCGCCGCCCACCATGTCGAGGATCACGTCCACGCCCTTGCCATCGGTCAGGCGCTTGACTTCGTCCTTGAAGTCCTGCGTCTTGTAGTTGATGGCATGGTCGGCACCGAGCTTCAGGCAGGCGGCGCACTTGTCGTCGCTGCCAGCGGTCACGATCACCTTGGCGCCCATGGCCTTGGCCAGCTGGATGGCGGTGACGCCAATGCCGCTGGAGCCCCCCTGGATCAGCAGCGTCTCACCGGCCTGCAGGCGGCCGCGGTCGAACACATTGCTCCAGACGGTAAAGAAGGTCTCGGGCAGCGAGGCTGCCTCGACGTCACTCAGGCCTTTCGGGTACGGCAGGCACTGCGCAATCGGTGCCGTGCACAGCTCGGCATAGCCGCCACCGGCCACCAGCGCGCAGACCTTGTCACCCAGCTTGAAGCCGGCGGCGGCCAACGCCGCGGCATCGCCGCCCACGACCTCGCCCGCCACTTCGAGGCCGGGAATGTCGGAGGCGCCCGGCGGTACCGGGTAGTTGCCCTGGCGCTGGAACACGTCGGGACGGTTGATGCCGCTGGCCGCCACGCGGATCAGCAGCTCGCCAGCCGCCGGCACCGGGTCCGGGCGCTCGCCCAGACGCAGCACCTCGGGCGCGCCGTAGGATGTGATCTCAACTGCTTTCATGGTTATTTGGGCCGATAGCGCCCGCGCCATGGGCGCGAACCGCTATCGATTCAGTAGCAAACCCAGTTCAGGCCTGTTCGCCGCCGCCCTGCTCGGGACGGTCCAGCAGCGCCTTCATGGACAGCTTGACGCGGCCCTTCTCGTCGGTCTCGAGCACCTTGACCTTGACGACCTGGCCTTCGGACAGGTAGTCGGTGACCTTCTCCACGCGCTCGTGGGCGATCTGGCTGATATGCAGCAGGCCGTCCTTGCCGGGCAGCAGGTTGACCAGGGCGCCGAAGTCCAGGATCTTGGTGACCGGGCCTTCGTAGACCTTGCCCACTTCCACCTCGGCCGTGATCTCGGCGATGCGGCGCTTGGCCTCGTCTGCCTTGGCGCCGTCAGTGGAGGCAATGGTGATGGTGCCATCTTCCGCGATGTCGATCTGGGTGCCGGTCTCTTCGGTCAGCGCGCGGATCACGGCGCCGCCCTTGCCGATCACGTCACGGATCTTCTCGGGATTGATCTTCATGGTGTACAGGCGCGGCGCGAAGTTGCTCACCTCGGTCTTGGCCTCGCCCATGGCTTCCTGCATCTTGCCCAGGATGTGCATGCGCGCTTCCTTGGCCTGCGCCAGTGCCACCTGCATGATCTCGCGCGTGATGCCCTGGATCTTGATGTCCATCTGCAGCGCGGTGATGCCGTTGGTGGTACCCGCCACCTTGAAGTCCATGTCGCCCAGGTGATCTTCGTCACCCAGGATGTCGGTCAGCACGGCGAAGCGGTTGCCTTCCTTGATCAGGCCCATGGCGATACCGGCCACGTGCGCCTTCATCGGCACACCGGCGTCCATCAGCGACAGGCAGCCGCCGCAAACGGAAGCCATCGAGGAGGAGCCGTTGGACTCGGTGATCTCGGACACCACGCGCATGGTGTAGGGAAACTCTTCCTTGCTCGGCAGGCAGGCCACCAGGGCGCGCTTGGCCAGACGGCCGTGGCCGATCTCGCGACGCTTCGGGCTGCCGACGCGGCCGGTTTCGCCGGTGGCGAAGGGCGGCATGTTGTAGTGCAGCATGAAGCGGTCTTCGAAGTCGCCCGACAGCGCGTCGATGCGCTGCGCGTCGCGCTCGGTGCCCAGCGTGGTGATCACCAGCGCCTGGGTCTCGCCACGCGTGAACAGCGCGGAGCCGTGGGTGCGCGGCAGCACGCCGTTGCGGATCTCGATCGGGCGCACGGTGCGGGTGTCGCGGCCGTCGATGCGCGGCTCGCCGGCCAGGATCTGGCCGCGCACGATGCGCGCTTCGATGTCGAACAGCATGCCTTCGACCTTCACGCTGTCGAACTCGACGCCCGACTCTTTCAGGTCGGCCATCACGACGGCATAGGCCTCGCGGCAGGCGTGGGTACGGGCCTGCTTGTTGCGGATCTGGTAGGCGGCGCGCAGCTTGTCTTCCGCCAGCGCAGTCACCTTGGCGATCAGGGCCTCGTCCTTGGCCGGTGCCTGCCAGTCCCAGGCCGGCTTGCCGGCATCGCGCACCAGTTCATGGATGGCGTTGATGGCAATGTTGCCCTGCTCGTGGCCAAACACCACGGCGCCCAGCATGATCTCTTCCGACAGTTGCTGCGCTTCGGATTCCACCATCAGCACGGCGGCTTCGGTGCCAGCAACCACCAGGTCCATCAGGCTGTCCTTGCGCTGGGTCTGGCCCGGGTTCAGGACATATTCGCCGTTGATGTAGCCCACGCGGGCGGCACCGATGGGGCCGTTGAACGGAATGCCGCTGATGCTCAGCGCAGCGCTGGTGGCGATCATGGCGGCGATGTCGGCGTCGACTTCCGGATTCAGCGACAGGGTGTGGATCACGACCTGCACTTCATTGAAGAAGCCTTCGGGGAACAGCGGGCGGATCGGGCGGTCGATCAGGCGGCTGGTCAGGGTCTCGTACTCGCTGGGACGGCCTTCGCGCTTGAAGAAGCTGCCCGGGATCTTGCCGGCGGCGTAGCTCTTCTCCAGGTAATCCACCGTCAGCGGGAAGAAGTCCTGGCCCGGCTTGGCGCTCTTGGACGCGACCACGGTGGCCAGCACCACGGTGTCGTCGATGTTGACCATCACGGCGCCGCCAGCCTGGCGGGCGATCTCGCCGGTTTCCATGGTGACCGTGTGCTGGCCCCACTGGAAGGTCTTGGTGATCTTGTTGAACATGCTCATGTGCGTTCTCCTATCGGTTCAAGGGAGGTCTAAGCCGCCTCCCCGAGGGCCGGAAACCACATCACAGAACACGATGCCATTCCAGAGAAAGTCGGCAATCAGACTCAAATTTCTCTGGAATGACACAGCTTCGCTCTGTTTTTGCTGTCTCCGAAGTACAAAGCGCCTGAGCTAGCGGACCAACTCAGGCGCCTTTGTTCATTGTTCTGGCGATTACTTGCGCAGACCCAGCTTGGTGATCAGCGCGGTGTAACGGTCGGCGTCCTTGGCCTTCAGGTAGTCCAGCAGCTTGCGACGACGGCTCACCATGCGCAGCAGGCCGCGACGGCCGTGGTGGTCCTTGGCGTGCTCTTTGAAGTGCGGGGTCAGTTCGTTGATGCGGGCGGTCAGCAGGGCGACCTGGACTTCCGGGCTGCCGGTGTCGGCGGCACCGCGGGCATTGGCCTTGATGACTTCGGCCTTGACGCTGGATGCGATCATTTCATTCTTCCTGTGATGCGGGGCGGCGCCGGCCCATCTTGGCTGCGGCGTCCCAGGGTTACAACTTGCGCCGGTGGCTGGAACTGCTGCCGGCGTGCGCTTGCGGAATGCAAAGCCTTGAGATTATAGCTCACCCCAGGCTGCGCGCCTTGTCGGCTCTACGCCCCCCTTCCGGGGGCGATGCCAGCCGCCCGGCAAAGCCGGTTCGGCGGCATCCTCGCCTGACGACCCGTGTGGGGATGGCGCCTGCTCACTTGAGGAGCCAGCCGCGCAGCCTGTCCACCCCTTGCACCAGCCGCTGCAGCTCCCGGGAGGCAAAGCACCAGCGCAGCCAGCCGGCTGCCTCGGGGGCGAAGGCCTCGCCTGGCGCCAGACCCAGGCCAGCCTCCACCACCAGCCGCTTGGCCGTGGCCAGCGAATCCGGGTGGCCGTCCAAACGGAAAAAGGCGTACATGCCACCCACCGGCATGGCCAGCTGCACACCGGGCAGCGCCTGCAACAGCGGCACCAGGGTGTCGCGCCCGGCCTTGAGCTGGGCCACCACCCGCGGCGTGATCTCGTCGGCCCGCTGCAGCGCCGCCAGCGCCGCGCGCTGGGTGAACACGCTGGCGCAGGAGGTGTTGAACTCGATCAGCTTGCCCATGTCGTGCGTCAGCGCAGCGGGCAGCACCAGCCAGCCCAGGCGCCAACCGGTCATCAGGAAGCTCTTGGAGAAGCTGCCGACCACGACCAGACGGTCTTCGGCCGACGCAATATCCAGAAAGCTAGGCGCGCACGCATTCACCTGGTCTGTCTCGTAGTACAGCTGCGCATACACCTCGTCGGCCACGATCCAGGTGCCGGTGCGGCGGCAATGGTCCAGGATGCGTTGCTGCTCGGCGCGCGTCAGCGTCCAGCCGGTCGGGTTGTTGGGCGCGTTGAGGATCAGCACCCTTGTCGCGCCCGTCACAGCCGCCAGCAGCGCGTCCAGGTTCAGCGTCCAGGCACCGTTCACCGGCTGCAGCGGCACGCACCGCAGCCGTGCGCCCATGATGAGCGGCTGCGCCGTCAGGTTGGGCCAGACCGGCGTCACCGCCACCACCTCGTCGCCCGCCTCCACCAGCGCCTGCATGGCCAGCATCAGCGCGTTGACACCGCCGGACGTGACGGCAATACGCTCCATGCCGATCCGCTGCTGCGCACCGTGCAGGCGACTTACGTGCGCGGCAATCGCGGCCCGCAACTCCGGCAGGCCGAGGTTGTGGGAATAGAAAGTCTCGCCCTGCTGCAGCGAGTAGATGGCCGCCTGGCGGATGAAGTCCGGCGTAACCTCATCGCCCTCGCCGAACCAGAAGGCCAGCACATCCGTGCGACCCAGGCCGGCGTTGGCCACCTCGCGGATCTTTGATTCCTGCAGCCGGTGGATGACGTCACGCATGGGGCACTCTCAAAACATCAGGGGCGCGGCATCTTGCAGCTGCTCGGCTGCTCGGCCCGCGTTGCCGGGATGGTCTTGATAACGCGGAAACCATAACCCGAGCCTTCCACATCGAACTTCACGCCCGGGCTGCCCTGGCGCTCCATCATGCCCACCATGAGTTGCTGCTGGAACTGGTGGTCCAGCGCGCGCATGCGGCCCTGCTGGCCGTGCAGGGCCACCTCGGCCCTCTCCAGCTGCGCGGCCACGGCCGCGGCCTGCACCGAACCGGCACGCTCGACGGCCTGGGCCAGCGACTCGATCATCAGCTGCATGCGCATGTGCACGTAGTCGTCGGCCGGCTTCGGGAAGCGCTGGCGGAACGACTGGTAGAAGGCCTCGCTGTCCTTGCCCTGCGCATTGGGCAGCCAGTCGGCCACCGCGATCACGCGGCCGATGCCGGCCTCGCCCAGCGCCGCCGGCGCGCCCAGCGCATTGCCGTAGAAGGTGTAGAACTTGCCCTCGAAACCGGCCTCGCGCGCAGCCTTCACCAGCAGCGTCAGGTCGTTGCCCCAGTTGCCAGTAATCACTGCCTGCGCGCCGCTGGCCTTGATCTTGGCCGCATAAGGCATGAAGTCCTTCACCCGGCCCAGCGGGTGCAGCTCGTCGGCCACGATCTGCACATCCGGGCGCTGCAGCCCCAGCTGGCGCCGCGCCTCGCGGGCCACCGCCTGGCCGAAGCTGTAGTCCTGGCCGATCAGATAGACACTCTTGACCGCCTTGTCGTCCTTCAGCACCTCCATCAGCGCGGCCATGCGCATGTCGGCATGGGCATCGAAGCGGAAGTGCCAGTAGCTGCACTTCTCGTTGGTGAGAATCGGGTCCACCGCCGCGTAGTTGAGGAAGAGCACCTGCCGCGCCGGGTCGCGCTCGTTGTGCTTGTTGATGGCGTCGATCAGCACCGCCGCCGTGGCCGAAGAGTTGCCCTGCAGGATGACGCGCGCGCCGTCGTCGATGGCTGCCCGCAGGGCGGCCAGCGCCTCCTCGTTCTGCCCCTTGCTGTCGTAACGTTCGATCTGCAGCAGGCGGTTGCCGCCCGCTGCCGCCGGCAGCTTGACGCCGCCGCGCGCATTCACCCGCTCGGTGGCCCAAACCAGATTGCGGAAGACCGCCTCGCCGGTATTGGCAAACGGGCCGCTCAGGCCCTCGATCATGGCGAGCTTGAGCGGCACCGGCGTGCCCTGCGCCAGCAAAGCGGCTGGCAGAAATAGCGCCAGCGCCAACGATTTCAAGACCCGGCGACGAAAAATTTTCATGAAAAACATCCCTTGAAACACGCCGGCCCGCACGCATTTTCAAACCAAGCGGCAGACCAGAGATGGAGGCCGCGCAGTGTACGGGATGTGGCCTAGGCCCCATTCCGTGTACACCCAAATTTTTGTGCTAACAGGAGCCCCGCCATGCTGTTCACCCCCGTCATCCGCCGTACCGCCTACAACCCGACCCTGCGCTCGTTGGACCGTTTTTTCGACGCCGCCCTGCAAGCCCCCGTCGTGGCCGCCAACAGCTGCCGCATCGAGCAGGACGACAAGGCCTACACCCTGCGCTTCGACGTGCCCGGCGTGTCGCGCGAACAGCTGTCCATCGGCATCGAAGCCAATGTGGTGCGCCTGGAAACCCTGCCGGAAGCCGCGCGCCAGTACAAGGCTGCGTACGAGTTGCCGCAGGACATTGATGTGGCCGCCAGCGAAGCCAAGCTGGAAAACGGTGTGCTCACGCTCAAGCTGGCCAAGGTGCAGCCGGAGAGCCGCGTCACCAGGCTGACGATCAACTGAATTCGCCTATCAAAAGAAAAAGGCCGCGCAATGCGCGGCCTTTTTGCTGAACAGCCACAATTAGACCGACTGACTGATCGCATCCAGCGGCCAGCGCGGCTTGACCTCGAAGGTGTAGGCGCGCGTGGCCTCCTGCTGGCCCGCCTGCAGGCGCATGGCGGCGGCCATGGCGATCATGGCGCCGTTGTCGGTGCACAGGTGCAGCTCGGGGTAGTGCACACGCACCTTCAGCTTCTGGCACTGGGCATTGAGCTGTTCACGCAGCAATTTGTTCGCCCCCACGCCACCCGCCACCACCAGACGCTTCAGCCCGGTTTCTTTCAAAGCAGCGAGCGACTTCTTCACCAGCACTTCCACGATGGCGGCCTGCGTCGAGGCCGCGAGATCCGCTTTGCGGCCCTGCAGTTCATCCCCCAGGCGCTGCGCCTGCGTCAGCACCGCCGTCTTGAGGCCGGCAAAGGAGAAATCGAGGTTGCCGCTGTGCAGCAGCGGGCGCGGCAGCTTGAAGGCCGTGCCGTCGCCCTGCTCGGCCAGCTTGGACAGCGCCGGCCCGCCGGGATACCCCAGGCCCAGCAGCTTGGCCGACTTGTCGAAGGCCTCGCCGGCCGCGTCGTCTATCGTTTCACCGAGGATGGCGTAGCGGCCCACGCCGTCCACCCGCATCAGTTGCGTATGGCCGCCGGAGACCAGCAGGGCCACAAAGGGAAACTCCGGCGGGTCGGCACTCAGGAAGGGCGACAACAAATGTCCTTCGAGATGGTGCACACCCAGCACCGGCTTGCCTAGGGCCGCACCGAGCGCGCAGGCGACGCCGGCGCCCACCAGCAGCGCGCCGGCCAAGCCGGGGCCGCGCGTGTAGGCCACCACATCGATGTCTTGCAGTGTCTTGCCGGCCTCGCCCATCACCTTGTCGGTGAGCGGCAGCACACGGCGGATGTGGTCGCGGCTGGCCAGTTCGGGCACCACGCCGCCATAGGCCTGGTGCATCTCGACCTGGCTGTAGAGCGCGTGCGAGAGCAGCGACGGCACCGCCGATGCATGGCTCTGCACCAGGGCCACACCGGTTTCGTCGCAGGAGGATTCGATGCCGAGGATGAGCGGCGCGATGTCTGACATGCCGCGAGTCTAAGCGAACGACTGCTTACTTCATGACCAGGCCGCCATCCACCACCAGCACCTGCCCAGTCATGAAACGGCTCCAGTCGGACGCCAGGAACAGCACCGGCCCGGTCACGTCGTCCGGCCGGGCGATGCGGCGCAGCGGCGTCTGCGCCACGATGGCTTCCTTCACGTCTTCCTTGGTGGCGCGGCTGGCGTCGGTGGGATAGACCAGCCCGGGCGCCACGCAGTTGACGCGGATGCCCAACGGGCCGAGTTCGGCTGCCAGGTTGCGGCTGAAGCCCACCAGCGCCGACTTGGCCGTGGCGTAGTCATGGTACGGCACCACCGGTCGCTCCACCAGGTCGCTGGCGAGGTTGACGATGCAACCCTGCGCACGCTGGCGCAGATGCGGCAGCACGGCCTGGCAGACGTTGTAGGTGGCGCGCACGGCGCCGTCGAACTGCGTCTGGTAGTCAGCCCAGCCGGTCTCCCAGAAATGCTTGCGTTGCTCGGGATCGAAGCGATATGGCGCGAAGGCGTTGTTCACCAGCACGTCGATGCGGCCCAGCTCGGCCAGCACCTGCGCCACCATGGCCTGCACCTGAGCCGTGTCGTTCACGTCGGCACGGATCGCCCAGGCATCGCCGCCCGTATTCGCTCCCACGGCCTTGCACTTGGCAACAACGTCTTGCGCCGCGCTTTCGTTGCGCAGGTAGTTCACGACCACGAAGCCGCCCTCGCTGGCGAAGGCCTGCGCGATGGCCGCGCCGATGCCGCGGCTGGCGCCGGTGACGAGGATGACCTTGCCTTGGAAGTTCATGGCCGTTGCTCGCTCACTTGCCCGGCAGCAGGTCGGTCGCCACCACCTCGCTCATCTTCAGCTCACGCTGAATGAGGCCGATCTTCTTCCAGGCATCTGCGCCCTTCTGCAGTGCTTCGACGTCGATGGCGCCCAGGCCCTTTTGCTGCGTCAGCGGCGAGACGCTGGAGGCGTTGCGCAGCTTGATCACCTCCAGGTTGATGGCTTCGTTCTGGCCGTCGATGGCGCGCTTGACGGCCAGTTTCGCCGCCTCCTGCGGGTTGGCGATCATCCAGGCCGCGCTGTCGCGGTAGGCAGCCAGGAAGCGGCGCAGCACGTCCTTCTTCTGCTGGTAGGTTTCCTCGCGCACGATGAAGAGATCGCTGGAGACGTTGAGTGACTGGCGCACCTCCATCACGTTCACCTCGCCCAGGCCCTTCTGCCGGCCGATGGCCAGGCCGGTGTCGGTAGCGGCGGTGGCGTCCACCTGGCCCTGCATCAGCGGCGCGAAGTTCAGCAGGCCGGTCACCACGATGGTGACGTCCTTCTCGGTCAGGCCGGCCTGGTGCAGCAGCACCTGCAGATGGCTGCGAGTGCCGCTGGACAGGCTGTAGACGCCGATCTTCTTGCCCTTCAGGTCAGCCGGCCTGCTGATGCCGCTGGACTTGAGCGCCACCACGTTGAACACGTTCTGCGGGTAGATGTCGTAGATCGCGCGCAGCTTTTCGCCCTTGTCGAGCGCAGCGAAGAAGGAGCCGGGGTCGGTGAAGGCCACGTCGCCCTGGCCGCTGAGCAGGTTGCGGATGGCATCGCCGCCACCGGCACCGCTCAGGTAGGCCAGCTCGATGCCGCGCGCGCGGAAGAAGCCCTTCTCGTCTTCCACCAGCAAATTGGTGATCTCGGTGATGGGCTTGCTCCAGCCGGCCAGCGTCACTTTGTCGAGCTTGGCCTGGGCCCAGGCGCCCGTACCGCACAGTGTGGCCAGGGTGAACGCCGTCAGGGTGCGCAGGGTGGTGCGTTTCATCAATGTTGTCCTTTCAGGTGTATGCATCAGTTCGAATAAGGCTTGAGCAACCAGCGCTCCAGCAAGAGCGTGGCCTCGTACAGCAGCAGGCCGATGGCGGTGATGAGCAGCAGCACGGCAAACATCAGCGGCGTGTCCATGGAGCCTTGCGTGGCGATGATCAGCGCGCCCAGCCCCTGGCTGGCGCCGACGAACTCGCCCACCACCGCGCCCACCAGTGCCAGCACCACGGCCACGCGCAGACCGGCCAGGATGGTGGGCAATGCGGCGGGAATCTTGAGTCGCCACAGCGTCTGCGCCCGGGTGGCGCCCAGCATGCGGAACAGTTCCAGGCGCGCTGCGTCCACCTGCGCCACGCCGGTCAGCGTGTTCTCCAGCAGCGGGAAGAAACAGATCAACGCCGTGATCACCACCGTGGGCGTGGTGCCAAAGCCGAACCAGACGATGAACAGCGGCACCAATGCGAGCTTCGGCACCACCTGGCTGGTCACCACATAGGGCATGAGCACGCGCCGCAGCGCAGCCGACTCGCCCAGCAGCACCCCGCCGGCAAAACCCAGCAGCACGCCGAGCGCGAGACCCAGGCCCAGCTCCAGCAGGGTCTGCGCGATGTGCGGCCACAGGAAGCCGGTGGCC
>CALRMF020000036.1:0-14684 GCA_943369035.1 Curvibacter sp. AEP1-3 | reverse complement strand
GTCCGTTGAGCAACAGAATGGCGATGATGACGTACTCGGCGTAGATCTTGAGCGGCGTCAGCCCCTGCCCCTCAACGAACATGGCGGGAAAGCTGCCGCCAAAAATCCACAGCGCCGCCACCAGCGAAACCAGCCCCATGACCGCGTGCAGGCGCCAGATCGGCACCGAACGCCGCAGGAACCAGGCCGCCCCCAGCAGCGCAACGGCCTGGATGCTGCGCGCCGCAATCCAGAACTGGGTGGCAGTGTTCGAGTTGTCCTGCGCCAGCAGGTTCATCCCCCGGTAGGTGAGCGTGTGAATCAGATCCAGCGCACCGCACCAGCCGATGACCACCGCCACATAGACGGTGAAGTGGTTGCCCGTGAAGCGCCGCGAGGTGGTGGCCACCACCATGGCGGTCAGCGCAATGATGATGGAGATGAGTTCGGCGACGGTGTGAAACAGCAGAAAGTGCGCCTGCGCCGCCAGCACGCAGAGGATCGAGACAATCAGCGGCGGCACGAACAGGTGGCCCAGCATGGCCCACGACGGACGGGCCGAGTCGGGCGACAGCAGTTCCAGGTCTTTGATGTTCTTGGCGTTCACGCGACGTCCCCGTTGCACAGCCCCGGCAGGCATGGCCTCGTGCCACCGAGCACCGGGGGTTTCATAATTATCAATTTTAACCATCATAGCCAAAGGTGACCGACATTTCCATCGGTAAAATCACAACCTGACCGATGACACACCCCCCGTCCCTGTGGCGGGGGGTGTTTTGTATTTGTACTCCCGATGGATCTGCCCAAGCTACACCCCGGCAAGCGCTACACCCTGCCCCGGCCGCCCGGCTCGGCCGACGCCCTGCTGCTCAGTGCGCTGGGCCAGCGGGAGAAAGCCGCCGGCCAGCTGTTGGCCGTGGTGACGGCCGACGCCACCGACGCCCAGCGCCTGATCGACGAGATCGCCTTCTTCACCCCGGAACTGCGCTGCGCCCTGTTTCCCGACTGGGAAACCCTGCCCTACGACACCTTCTCGCCGCACCAGGACCTGATCAGCGAACGCCTGGCCACACTCTGGCGCCTGTACAACCACGGCAAACGCGGCAGCGAAGAGACAGCCGACCTGGTGCTGATCCCGGCCACCACGGCGCTGTACCGGCTGGCGCCACCGAGTTTTCTGGCCGCCTACACCTTCGAATTCAAGGTCAAGCAGAAGCTGGATGAAGCGCAACTCAAATCCCAGCTCACACTGGCCGGCTACAACCACGTGACGCAGGTGGTGAGCCCCGGAGAGTACGCGGTGCGCGGCGGCCTGATCGACCTTTTCCCCATGGGTTCGGCCGTGCCGTATCGGGTGGACCTGTTCGACGACGAGGTGGACTCCATCCGCACCTTCGATCCCGACAGCCAGCGCAGCCTGTATCCGGTGCCGGAAGTGCGCCTGCTGCCCGGGCGCGAGTTCCCGATGGACGACGCCGCGCGCAAGCTGTTCCGTCAGCGCTGGCGCGAGCTGCTGGAAGGCGACCCGACCAAGAGCCGCATCTACAAGGACATCGGCAACGGCGTGGCCACCGCCGGCATCGAGTACTACCTGCCGCTGTTCTTCGAGCAGACCGCCACCGTTTTCGACTACCTCGGCGCGCAGGCCACGCTGGTGCTGCACGGCGATCTGGAGCCCGCCTTCCAGCGCTTCTGGCAGGACACCAAGGAACGTTTCCGCTTGGCGCAGGGCGACCCGGAACGCCCGGCCCTGCCGCCCGAAACCCTGTTCCTCAGTGTCGAGCAGTTCTACGGCCAGGCCAATGCCCATGCCCAACTGGCCCTGCGCGCCGGCGAGCCATCGGATGGACTGGATGCCGCCTGGGGCACTGCCTTTCAGACACTGAGTGAACTGGCCGTGGTGCGCGGCGCCGACGACCCGCTGGCGCGACTCAAGACCCACATCCGCAACACCCAGCACCGCGTGTTGCTACTGGCTGAGAGCGATGGCCGGCGCGAGAGCCTGCTCGACTTCCTGCGCGCCAGCAGCCTGGTGCCGCCGGCCTTCGACTCGCTGGCGGAATTCCAGGCCAGCGACGAGAAGATCGGCATCGCCACGGCGGCACTCAATGTCGGCTTCGGCTGGCTGGAGCCCGGCATCGACCTCGTCACCGAAACCGAGCTGTTTGCAGCCGGCCCCACCACGCGCCGGCGCAAGAAGCAGGAGCAGGTCAGCGACGTCGAGGCGCTGATCAAGGACCTGTCCGAACTCAACGTGGGCGACCCGGTGGTGCACGCCCAGCACGGCATCGGCCGCTACCGCGGACTGGTCAACATGAACGTCGGCGGCGGCACCAACCCCGACGGCAGCCCCGAACTGCAGGAGTTCCTGCACCTGGAATACGCCGACAAGGCGGTGCTCTACGTGCCGGTAAGCCAGCTGCAGCTGATCAGCCGTTACACCGGCGTCAGCGCCGACGAGGCGCCGCTGCACAAACTGGGCTCGGGCCAGTGGGAGAAAGCCAAGCGCCGCGCGGCCGAGCAGATCCGCGACGCCGCCGCCGAGCTGCTCAACATCTACGCCCGCCGCGCCGCGCGTGAAGGCCACGCCTTCCGCTTCTCGGCCAAGGACTACGAGGTGTTCGCCAACGACTTCGGCTTCGAAGAGACCGCCGACCAGCGCGCCGCCATCCACGCCGTCATTCAGGACATGATCAGCCCGCAGCCCATGGACCGGCTGGTTTGCGGCGATGTCGGCTTTGGCAAGACCGAGGTCGCGCTGCGCGCGGCCTTCGTGGCGGTGACCGGCGGGCGCCAGGTGGCCTTCCTCGCGCCCACCACCCTGCTGGCCGAGCAGCACTACCAGACGCTGGTGGACCGTTTCTCCAAGTGGCCGGTGAAGATCGCCGAGATGAGCCGCTTCCGCTCGGGCAAAGAGATCACCGCCGCGCTCAAAGGCATTGCCGACGGCAGCGTGGACATCGTGGTCGGCACGCACAAGCTCCTGAGCCAAGACACCAAGTTCAAGGACCTGGGCCTGCTCATCATCGACGAGGAACACCGCTTCGGCGTGCGCCACAAGGAGGCCATCAAGGCCCTGCGCGCCGAGGTGGACGTGCTGACGCTCACCGCCACCCCCATTCCCCGCACGCTCGGCATGGCGCTTGAAGGCCTGCGCGACCTGTCGGTGATTGCCACCGCACCGCAGCGCCGGCTGGCGATCAAGACCTTTGTGCGCAACGAAGACAAGGGCGTGATCCGCGAGGCGGTGCTGCGCGAGCTGAAGCGCGGCGGCCAGGTCTACTTCCTGCACAACGAGGTGGAGACCATCGAGAACCGGCGCGCCCGGCTGGAAGAGCTGCTGCCGGAGGCCCGCATCGCCGTGGCGCACGGCCAGATGCCGGAACGCCAGCTGGAAGCGGTGATGCGTGACTTCGTGGCCCAGCGCTACAACCTGCTGCTGTGCTCGACCATCATCGAGACCGGCATCGACGTGCCTTCGGCCAACACCATCGTGATTTCGCGCGCCGACAAGTTTGGCCTGGCGCAGCTGCACCAGCTGCGCGGCCGTGTCGGCCGCAGCCACCACCAGGCCTACGCCTACCTGCTGGTGCCCGACAAGGACAGCCTGACCAAGCAGGCCGCGCAGCGGCTGGACGCCATCCAGCAGATGGAAGAACTCGGCTCCGGCTTTTACCTCGCGATGCACGACCTGGAGATCCGCGGCGCTGGCGAGGTGCTGGGAGAGAGCCAGAGCGGCAACATGCTGGAGGTGGGCTTCCAGCTCTACAACGAGATGCTGGGCGAAGCGGTCAAGAGCCTGAAGGAAGGCAAGGAGCCGGATCTGCTCTCACCCATGGGCGCCACCACCGACATCAACCTGCACGCCCCCGCCCTGCTGCCCGACGACTACTGCGGCGACGTGCACATGCGCCTGTCGTTCTACAAGAAGCTCGCCACGGCCAAGACCACGGAGCAGATCGACGCCCTGATGGAGGAGATCGTCGACCGCTTCGGCAAGCTGCCGGCGCAGACGCAGACACTGATCGACGTGCACCGCCTGCGCGTCATTGCCAAGCCCTATGGCGTGGTCAAGGTGGACGCCGCGCCGCACCTGATCAGCATCACCTTCAAGAAGGATGCGCCGGTCGACGCCATGCGCGTGATCGAGCTGATCCAGAAGAACCGCCACATCAAGCTGGCCGGCAACGAGAAGCTGCGCATCGAACGCGAGCTGCCCGACCCCAAGGCGCGCGCCCATCTGGTGCGCGACGTGCTGCGCTCGCTGGGCCAGCCCACCACCGAGACAACCCCTGCCTGAGACTTTCAACATTCCATGAACGCCCAAGAAATCGCCCCCGGCCTCGTCATCCAAGGCATCACCGTTCCGCAGCGCCTGAGCGACTACAAGCTCATCGCCTTTGACATGGACTCCACGCTGATCAACATCGAATGCGTGGACGAAATCGCCGATGCCGTCGGCCGCAAGGCCGAGGTCGCCGCCATCACCGAAGCCGCCATGCGCGGCGAGATTGCCGACTTCAAGGAAAGTCTGCGTCGCCGCGTCGCCCTGCTCCAGGGCGTCACGCTGGCAGACATGGCCGCCGTCTACGAGCAACGCCTGCGCCTGAACCCGGGCGCGGCCGATCTGGTGGCCGCCTGCAAGGCCGTGGGCATGAAGGTGCTGCTGGTCAGCGGTGGTTTCACCTTCTTCACCGACCGCGTGCGCGACCTGCTGGCCATCGACTACACCCGCTCCAACGTGCTGGAGGTGCAGGACGGCGCCCTCACCGGCCGCCTGGTCGACCAGCCCTGGGGCGACATCTGCGACGGCGCCGAGAAGCGCCGCATGCTGCTGCAGACCTGCGAGCAGATGGGCATCGCTCCGCGCCAGGCCATTGCCATGGGCGACGGCGCCAACGACCTGCCCATGATGGGCGAAGCCGGCCTGTCGGTGGCCTACCACGCCAAGCCCAAGGTGCGCGAGCAGGCCATGGTGGCCATCAACAGCGGCGGGCTGGACCGCCTGCTGGAAATCCTGCGCTGACCATGCGCCCCCTGCTGCACCGCACGACCCTGGGCCTCCGGCGCTGGCTGACGGACTGGCGCTCCCACGTCTGGACGGTGCTGCTGGTTCTGGGGGTGGGCTGGGGCGTCAACGCCTGGCAAACGCGCCACATCCCGTCCGGACCGGCCCCGGCCTTCAGTGCGCCGCTGGCCGGCACGCCGACGGAGATCTCACTCGAGACCTGGCGCGCGCAGCACCCAGGCCGGGCGGTGGCGCTGCATGTGTGGGCCGAGTGGTGCCCGATCTGCCGCATGGAAGAAAGCAGCGTGAGCGCCGTGCAGCAGGACTGGCCGGTGCTGACCATCGCCATGCGCTCGGGCGATGCGACACGCGTGGCGCGCGAGCTGAACGCCCGTGGCCTGCACTGGCTGACGGCGATCGATGCCGATGGCAGCCTGGCGGCGCGCTACGGACTGAAAGCCGTGCCGGCCCTCATCGTGCTCGATGCCGACGGCCAGATCCGCCACGCGGCGGTGGGCTACACCACCGAAGCCGGCATGCGGCTGCGCCTGTGGCTGGCGCAGCACTTGTAAGGTTCAGGCGCGTTCAATCTGCGGCCGCCCCGGCGCCACAGCGAAGCGCGCCAGGGTCTTGAGGCCGGAATCCGGGCGCGTCGCATCGTCCACCGCGCGCAAGGTGGTGGTGAGGCCACGCGGCGTGAACTCCGCCACGCCGTAGCCGCGGTGCTGGCCGTCGCCAAAGACGAAATGCGGGTTCTCGGCCAGCCGCTCGCCCACCTTGTCGGCCCCACCGGCACGCGAGCTGATGCTGGTGCCGCAGAACTCCACTCCCACGTGGGCGCTGGCCGGGTTGTCATAGTCCGCCAGCACATGGCCCACCCAGTTCTCATGCACATCACCGCCCAGCAACACCGGGTTGCTGACACGGTGCTGCTGCAAGGCGTTCGTCAGGCGGGTGCGCGCGGCGGCATAGCCGTCCCAGCCGTCGTTCCACAGGCGCTGACCAGCGCCGGGCTTGGCGTCGCGCATACCAAACAGCGTCTGATGGCCCAGCACGTTCCACTGGCTGCCGGCGCTCGCCAGGGCCCGCTCGATCCAACGCTCCTGCGCCGCGCCGAGGTAGCTGCGCTGCGCATCGGCCCAGGCCGGACAGGTGGCCGGGTCAACCAGGCTGCCGCCCGGCCTGCCGTTCTTCAGACAGGGCTGGCGGTCGCGATACTGGCGCGAATCCAGCAGGTAGAGCGTGGCCAGCCGGCCGAACGGCACCTGTCCATAGATGCGCATCTCGGCGCCGCGCGCCAGCCCGGTGAGGCTCTGCGTGAGCACCGACGCGCGCAGCGGCATGTGCTCGTAATAGGCCTGGTAGGCGGCGGCACGACGCGTGGCGAAATCGGGCGCGCTGCCCATGCCCAGCACACCACTGCCCTCGTGCAGGCCGGCGTAGTCGTTCTGCACCTCGTGGTCGTCCCAGGTCAGCAGCCAAGGGCAGGCGGCGTGCATGGCCTGCAGATCAGCGTCGCTCTTGTGCAGGGCGTAGCGCTGGCGGTAGTCGTCCAGCGTCAGCACCCAGCCCCCCGTCACTTGGCGCACGGCATTCGGCAGGCTGGGGTATTCGTAGATGTAGTCGCCCAGGAAGAGCACGGCATCTAGGTCTTCAGCGCGCATGTGGCGCCAGGCGGCGTAGTAACCATGCTCCCAGCGCTGGCAGGAGGCGTAGCCCAGACGCAGGCGGTTCGCTCGGGCGTCGGGCGCCGGGAAGGTGCGGGTGCGCCCGGTGGGGCTGACGGCATCGCCCAGCATGAAACGGTAGTGGTACCAGCGGTCCGGCGCCAGCCCGCTCACCTCGGCATGCACGGCATGCGCCAGTTCCGGCACGGCCTGTGCCTGGCCCTGGCGGACGATGCGCGTAAAGCCCTCGTCATGCGCCACTTCCCAGCGCACGGTCACCGGACCGGTGAGCGGTTCAGCCAGCAGCAGGCGCGTCCACAGCACCACCGAGTCGTGCAGCGGTGAGCCGCTGGCCACGCCCAGTACAAACGGGTCGGCCGTCAGCCGCGGCTGGCTCCAGCTGCTGCGCGGCAGCCAGAGCGTGCTGGCACTGGCGGCGGCCAGTTTTAACAGTTCACGTCGTTGCACCATCCGTTTTCTCCGTTCAAATCGGCCCAGGGACTTGCCTTGACAGCCCCTCAGCCTGACCGTACAGTGTTCCAGCAAGATTAACGTTTGGGACGCACCGCACCATGGAAATCTCCTCCACCACCCTGATGGCCCGCGAAACCATGAAGGCCCAGGCAGCCGAAAAGAAGCCGGAAGAGGACGTCGCGGTCAAGGTGCAGGAGCAGAAGCTCCAGGCCGAAGCCCAGCTGCTGAACAAGGAAGAGCCCCCCAAGCCGGTCGTCAACACCCAAGGCCAGACCACCGGCCGCCTCCTCAACGTCACCGCCTGAACTCCCATGTTGGGTCTTGCCCCTGCCTCCGACGGCCTGCCGAGCCAGCAGCTGAGCTTGTACCAGGCCAAGCTGCAGGCGGCACGGCGCGAGGCGGCGCAGGCCCAGGCCAAGGTGCAATCGCTGGAAAGCCAGACCGAAACCGCGCGCCAGGAATCGGCCCAGGCGCAGAGCGATGTGCGCCAGCTTGAAGGCCAGCCGCCGCAGCGCAACCGCGTCAGCATCAATACCCGCGGCGAAACCACCGGCCGCCTGCTCGACGTCCAAGTCTGAACGCTCTGCAGCGTCCTAGCCGCGCTGGCGCAACGCCTCGTACAGGCACACGCCGCTGGCCACCGAGACGTTCAGGCTCTCGACCCCACCCTTCATCGGAATGCCCACCAGCTCGTCGCAGGTCTTGCGCGTGAGCTGGCGCATGCCCTGCCCTTCGGCGCCCAGCACCAGCGCCGTCGGGCCCTTCAGGTCCACCTGGTACAGCGTCTTGGGGGCATCGTCGCTGGTGCCGATGACCCAGATGTTGCGTTCCTTCAGCTCGTTCAGCGTGCGTGCCAGGTTGGTCACCATGAAGTAGGGCACGGTCTCGGCCGCACCGCTGGCTACCTTGGCCACGGTGGCGTTGATGCCCACCGCGTGGTCCTTGGGCGCGATCACCGCATGCGCGCCGGCACCATCGGCCACACGCAGGCAGGCCCCCAAGTTGTGCGGGTCGGTCACGCCGTCGAGCACCAGAAGCAGGGGTGGCTCGCTCAGGGAATCGAGCAGATCGTCCAGCGAATGCACCTGCTGGATCGCCTCCACCCGCGCAGCCACCCCCTGGTGGCCGTGGCTGCCGGCCAGCTTGGCCAGGCGCAGGCCATCAGCCTCGATCAGCCGCACCCCGGCCTCCTTGGCCTTCTCCAGGAACTGCCGCATGCGCGCGTCGCGCCGCGTCGGCTCGAAATAGATCTCGATGATGGATTGCGGCGCCGTCTTCAGACGCACGCCCACGGCGTGGAAGCCGAACAGGACTTTGGGGGAGGACATGGGGGGATTATCCCCCGTCGCCATCAGGCAGTCTCGGTTGCAGCACGCCCCGCTTCGATGACGATTCGGCGCTCACAACGCCGCGCTATGCCAGCATCGTGCGTCACCAGTATCAGCGTGGTGCCCTGTTCGCGGTTGAGTTCGAACATCAACTCCATCACCTTCTCGCCGGTGGCAAAGTCCAGGCTACCGGTGGGTTCGTCGGCCAGCAGTACCTTGGGCCGCACCACGAAGGCGCGCGCCAGCGCCACGCGCTGCTGCTCGCCGCCGCTCAGGACCTTGGGGTAGTGGCCCAGGCGCTGCCCCAGGCCGACGCGGGCCAGCATCTCGCTGGCGGCCTGACGTGCGTCCTTGCGGCTCGCCAGTTCCAGCGGCAGCATGACGTTCTCCAGCGCCGTCAGGTGACCGAGCAGCTGGAAGCTCTGGAAGACGAAGCCGACCTTGTGCGCGCGCACCGCGGCGCGGGCGTCTTCGTCAAGGGCGAACAGGTCCTGCCCAGCCAGCCGCACGGTGCCGCGCGTGGGCGTGTCCAGGCCGGCGATGATGGACAGCAAGGTGCTCTTGCCGGAACCCGAGGCGCCGACGATGGCCACGGTCTGGCGCTCAGGCACCGTGAAATCGATATCGCGCAAAATGTCGAGGGTGCCGGTGGAGTCGGTGACCGACTTGTACACGTGCTCAACGGAGATGATATTTTCAGCCATGAGGTTTGCTTTGTTACGACGCTACTTTATCGCGACCGCCCTGGTGGCCGCCGCTGCGGGGTTATCGGCGGGCGCATGGGCGGCACCGGCCGAGCGCACCCTGCTGGTGCTGGGCGATTCGCTGAGTGCCGAATATGGCCTCAAGCGCGGCAGCGGCTGGGTGGCCCTGCTGGAGCAGCGGCTGGCGCGCGAGAACCGGCCGGTCAAGGTGGTCAACGCCAGCATCAGCGGCGAGACCACGTCCGGTGGCCGCTCGCGCTTGCCGGCGCTGCTGGCGCAGCACCAGCCCACGCACGTGATCATCGAACTCGGCGGCAACGACGCGCTGCGCGGCCTGGCCCTGACCAACACCGAGGACAATCTGGCCTGGATGGCGCAGGCTGCCCAGAAGGCCGGTGCCCGCGTACTGCTGGCCGGCATGCAGGTGCCGCCCAACTACGGGCCGGACTACAGCCGCCGCTTCGCCGCCCTGTTTGCCAACGTGGCGCGCCAGCAGAAGGTGGCCTTGGTGCCCTTCCTGCTCAAGGGCGTGGGTGACGTGCCGGATGCTGCGCGCTGGTTTCAGGCCGACCGCATCCACCCGAACGAAGCGGCGCAGCCGCGCATGCTGGACAACGTCTGGCCGGAACTGAAGAAACTCTTGTAATGCCCCTGATCACCCTTTCCGCCGAAGACGCGCTGCGCCAGCTCGACAACTTCGACACCGTCATCGATGCCCGCAGCGAAGGCGAGTACGCTGAGGACCACCTGCCCGGCGCCGTCAACTGGCCGACGCTGAACAACGAAGAGCGCCAGGCCATCGGCACGCTGTACAAGCAGGTCAACGCCTTCGAGGCCAAGAAACGGGGCGCGGCTATCGCGGCGCGCAACATCTCGGCCCATATCGAGCGCGAGGTGCTGGACAAACCCAAGGGCTGGAAGCCGCTGGCCTACTGTTGGCGCGGCGGCAAGCGCAGCGGCTCGCTGAGCCTGATCCTGAGCGAGATCGGCTTTCGCGTCACGCTGATCGAAGGCGGCTACAAGGCCTTTCGCAACGCGTTGCTGGAGGACATCCCGCGCCTCGCACCGAAGTTCGACTGGCGTGTGGTCTGCGGCACCACCGGCTCCGGCAAGACGCGCCTGCTGCAGGCGCTGGCTGCTGCCGGTGCCCAAGTGCTGGACCTGGAAGCCCTGGCGAACCACCGCAGCTCGGTGCTGGGCGCCCTGCCCGGCGTGCCGCAGCCGTCTCAAAAGCGTTTCGACACGTTGATCTGGGATGCGCTGCGCCGCTTCGATCCCGCGCGCCCGGTCTATGTGGAGAGCGAAAGCAAGAAGGTCGGCAATGTGGCCATTCCGGCTGCGCTGATCGAAGCCATGCGCGCCGCCCCCTGCCTGAACCTCGTGCTGTCCGACGAGGAGCGTGTGGCGCTGCTGCTGGAGGACTACGACTTCTTTGTGAAGAACGGCGAGGCCTTCTGCGAACGGCTCGATGCGCTGACCGAGCTCAAGGGCAAGAAAGTGGTGGAGGCGTGGAAGGCCCAGGTGCGCGGCGGGCAGATCGAGGCCGTGGTGCGCGACCTGCTGCTGAGCCATTACGACCCGGTCTATCTGCAATCGATGGCACGCAACTTCAAGCAGTACGCCCAGGCACAGGACATCACGCCGAAAGACCGTTCGGTGCCCGCCATGCAGGCCTTGGCAGCCACGCTGCTGGCCCGAGAAACCGCAGCGGCTGAAGCCTGAGCACGGCCCACAGCCGCATCACCGCGGGGCCAGCAGCATGAGGCCGAAATTCAGGCTGACCACCAGGGCACCGGTCGCCACCACCAGGCCCGTGGCCCGCGGGTGACGGCGCAGCCAGGTGTCGATGCCCATGTGCATCACATCCAGTCCCTGCAGCCAGTTCCGTGTGGACAGCCAGCGGTTGGCCCGCAACTCGATGGCCGGCAGCGCTTGGGGGAAGAACCACAGCACGATGGCAAGCCCGACCACAAAGGCGCCGCCGACCACCAGAAACCAGCGCAGGGTCTCCAGCAGAATGTGTGCGACCGAGGCATCCACCGCGCGGTCCACCCCCAGAGCGGCCGCAGCCATGCCAGCCTGTACCTGGGTGGACAGCACAAACATCGAGTACAGCACCAGCGCCAGGATCGGCAACAGTGCCCGACGGAAGACGCGGTGCAGCGCGGCATCCACATCGCGCGGCACCTCCAGCCACTTCATGCCGTGCCGCAGCGACACCCAACGGTTCATGGTCTCGTGCACATGGTGCATGCGCTGCGGCACCAGCATCAACCCGACGCCGAACGCCAGACCGGCCAGACCGGTGATGAAAAAGAAGCGGATGAAGAACGGAATCAGGAACTGATCGAAGAGCAGATCGGTCATCGGAGGCCCCCGGTTGCAACGCTCGCCAAGCATGCTCCCAAACTGCCCGCGGCGCAAGCGCGCCGGACAGGCCCTAGTCCAGCCAGCGCACCGCGCCGCGGTAAGCGTGCCAGGTGGCATGCCCCAGCCAGGGCCCGATCAGCAACAAGCCCAGCCCCCAGGGCCACAGCGCCAGCCCCACCAGGACGGTGATCAGCAGCCCCCACAGCAGCAGCACCGGCAGGTTGCTGAAGAACACCTGCAGACTGGTGATGGAGGCCGAGATGGCGTCGGTGTCGCGGTCCAGGATCATCGGAATCGAAACGACCGAGGTGGCAAATACGAGGCCGGCAAAGATGCCGCCGACCACCGTATAGACAGCGACGAACTCCCAGTTCTCGGGGTTGAACACGGCCTGCAGCACGCCGGCGGTGGATGGCATGCCGGTGTTGAAAAACACCGCAAACACCACCAGCGACGCCCGCCCCCACAACAGCTCCAGCACCACGAGCACCAGCACCAGCAAGCCCATGCTGCCGATGTGCGTGTCCCAACAGGTCAGCGACGAGGCCAGGTCCGGCGCCAGCCCCTGCTCACGCCGGCGACTCACCTCGTACAGGCCCATGGCCAGAAAGGGGCCAACCAGCAGACAGCCTGACACGATGGACATGGTGTACTCCGGCAAGTGGCGGAACACCAGGCTGAGCGTGATGGCCATGCCCCAGAAGCACATGCCATAGAAGAGGCCGATGCCCATCTCGGCCTGCAGGTCGCGCAGGCCGCGCGCCAGCCAGCGGAACGGATCGGAAAAATGCAGCGCCACGATCTCGCGTTTGGGGCCGACCGGTGGCGGCGGCACATAGGGTTCAGGGTTCACCGGCAGGCTGGCGGACTCGGGCAAGGACTTGATCTCGGTCATGGGGCAAGCCTACCCAGCGCCAGCGCGGCTGGCTACTCAGGAAAACACCAACCCTTGTAGGGGTAATCAGTGCAAGGCGCTGGCCAGCGCCTGCGCCAGATCGGCCTGCAGGTCGGCCGGGTTTTCCAGACCGACGGAAAAACGCACCAGATGGCCACGCACCAGGTGCGTCGGCCAGGCAGTACGCATGCTCGCCAAATCGTACGGCACCACCAGGCTGATTGGCCCGCCCCAGCTGTAGCCCAGCTTGAACAGGCGTAGCGCATTGCAGAAGGCATCGACCTGGGCCTGGGTGTAGCGGGCGTCGAAAAGCACACTGAACAGGCCGGCAGCCCGCCCTTCCTCGCCACCGCACAGGGCCTCCCAGTGGGCATGGCCGGGCGCATCCGACAGAGCCGGGTGCAGCACTTGGGCAAACTCGGGGCGCTCGCGGCACCAGTGCGCCAGTGCGCGGGCCGTCCGGTCATGCGCCGCATAGCGCAGCGTCAGACTGGGCAGTGAGCGCAGGATGGCTTCGGCATCGTTGGCGCCGACACCCAGACCGAGGCGCATGTGGGTGAGCTTGAGGCGGATGTGCAGTGCCTCGTCGCGCGTGACGATGGAGCCCATGAGCACATCACCGCCGCCGCTGGGGTATTTGGTCAGCGCATGGACCGAGATATCGACGGCCAGCGCGCCCGTCCCGTTGCCATCGAGGTCGAAAGGGTTGAAGGCCAGACCGGCGCCCCAGGTGTTGTCCAGTGCCGTCAGAACGCCGGCGCCACCGTTGGCACGGTGGCAGATACGCACCAGCTCACGCAGGTCGGGAAACTCCAGCGTCACCGAGCCGGCAGCCTCCAGCCAGACCAGCCGCGTCCGGGGTCCGATGCGGCGCGCCAGGTCCTGCGGGTCCATCGGGTCGTAGAGTTGATGCGTAATGCCCCAGGCCTTGAGTTCGCCCTCGGCCAACGCCTTGTTGGGGCCGTAGGCGTTGTCGGGGATCAGCACCTCGTCGCCGCTGCCGAGCAGCGACAGGCCGACATTGGCAATGGCCGCCAGGCCGCTCGGCACCAGAATGCACTGCGCCCCACCCTCCAGCGCGCACAGGCGCTCCTCCAGCAGGTACGTGGTGGGGGTGCCGTGCAAGCCGTAGGTATAACCCGTCTTGTCCTTCCACTCACGGCTGCGCAGCGCCGCGACACTGGGAAAGAACACCGTCGAAGCCTTGTGGACCGCAGGCTGCGGCGCCGCAAAGCCCTCAGGCGGCACGTAGGGATGGTGAATAAGGCCAGTGGTCTTGTCGCTCATGGAGTGCCTTGGAAGCAAGGACGCCGAGCTTAACGCGAACGGCGATGTGCGAAACGGTATTCAACCGTGGGCACCCGCGGAACCGGCTCTGCCGGGCCGCTGGGTGCGCCCCCTGCGAGGGGGGCTGAGGACTGCGGCTCCAAGCCTGCCTGCGCAGGCTTGGACAGACCAAAGAGCCTTGGCCTCTGGCCGAGGCTCCACGGCGATGAGCGACACGCAGTGCGCGCAGCCTGGGGGAGAGCCTACTTCAAACTTTCCATTTTTCCAGCACATCCTCGATGCGCATGCGGTCGTAGACCTCGAAGGGCTGGTGGATCCAGGGGTTGGTGGGGAGGAATTCGACCGAGTAGTCAGGCTGGAAGGCCGAGACGCCCTTGGTCCAGATCACGGCAGTGCGCAGCTCGGTGATGGGCGCGTAGCGCTCGCGCAGCATCTTCACCACGGCCTGCAGGGTATGGCCCGAGTCGGCCAGGTCGTCGACCAACAGCACACGGCCGGCGATCTCGCCCTGGGGCGTGGTGATGTACTTGGCAATATCCAGGTGCCCCTGCACCGTACCGGCCTCGGCGCGGTAGGAGCTGGTGGACATGATGGCCAACGGCTTGTCGAAGATGCGCGAGAGGATGTCGCCCGGACGCATGCCACCGCGCGCCAAGCACAGGATGGTGTCGAACGCCCAGCCGGACTGATGGATCTTGATGGCCAGCTTCTCGACCAGGTTGTGGTACTCGCCGTAGCTCACGTACAAATGCTTGCCGTCTTCGGTCAACATCCATCTGCTCCTGTTTTGATAGCTGTTAGCGCTTGATTCACAAGCCTGACAGCCAGTTTTCGCTCAATACTTCTCAGTCGGCGACGTACGGATGCCGCATCATGATGGTGTGGTCGCGGTCCGGGCTGGTGGAGATCAGGTGGATCGGCACGCCGGTGACCTGCTCGATGCGCTGCAGGTACAGGCGGGCGTTGATCGGC
>CALRMF020000035.1:0-15068 GCA_943369035.1 Curvibacter sp. AEP1-3 | reverse complement strand
CTGATCATCGTGCTGAGCGTGATGAACGGCTTCCAGAAGGAGGTGCGCGACCGCATGCTGGGCGTGGTCTCGCACATCGAGATCTTTGCGCCCTACGGCGCGGCGCTGCCCGATGCGGCGCGCACGCTGGCTGAGGCGCGCGCCAACCCCGAGGTGGTGGGCGCCGCGCCCTTCATCGGCACCCAGGCGCTGCTGGCACGCGGTGAAGACATGAAGGGCACCCTGGTGCGCGGCATCGATCCGGCGCTGGAGGGCGAGGTGACCGATCTGGCCGCCGCGCTCAAGGGCAGCACGCTGGCCAAGCTGGTGCCGGGCGAGTTCGGCATCGTGCTCGGCGTGGATCTGGCGCGCAGCCTGGGTGTGCGCGAGGGCGACAAGGTCACGCTGGTGGCGCCCAGCGGCCAGGTGACGCCGGCCGGCGTGGTGCCGCGCCTCAAGCAGATGACGGTGGTGGGCACCTTCGACTCCGGCCACTACGAATACGACGCCGGGCTGGTGATGCTGCACGTGGACGACGCGGCCCGGATCTTCCGCCTGGAGGGTCCGACCGGCATCCGCCTCAAGATCCGCGACCTGCACCAGGCGCGCGAGGTGGCTGGCCAGCTGGCACGTTCGCTGACTGGCGACCTGCTGATCCGTGACTGGACGCGCCAGAACCGCAACTGGTTCGCCGCCGTGCAGCTGGAAAAACGCATGATGTTCATCATCCTCACGTTGATCGTGGCGGTGGCGGCCTTCAACCTGGTGAGCACGCTGGTGATGACGGTCACCGACAAGCGCGCCGACATCGCCATCCTGCGCACGCTGGGCGCCAGCCCGAAGAGCATCATGGGCGTCTTCGTGGTGCAGGGTGCCATGGTGGGCGTGATCGGCACCCTGGCCGGCCTGCTGCTCGGGCTGGGTATCGCCTTCAACATCGACGTCATCGTGCCGGCGCTTGAGCGCCTGCTGGGTGCGAGCTTCCTGCCGCGCGACATCTACCTCATCAGCCGCATGCCGAGTGATCCGCAGAGCAGTGACATCGTGCCGATTGCCCTCATCTCGCTGGTGCTGGCCTTCGTCGCCACCCTTTACCCGAGCTGGCGTGCCAGCCGCGTCAATCCGGCGGAGGCATTGCGCTATGAGTGATGTGACAACGAACGTAGTGCTGCAGGCGCAGGGCCTGGGCAAGCGCTTCACGGAAGGCCGGCTCGACGTCACGGTGCTGCAGGGCGTGGACCTGCAAGTGCAGCGCGGCGAAACGCTGGCCATCGTCGGCGCCTCCGGCTCCGGCAAGAGCACGCTGCTGCACCTGCTGGGCGGTCTCGATGCGCCGAGTACTGGTTCGGTGCAACTGATGGGGCAGGCCCTGTCCGCCTTGTCGCCGGCGGCGCAGGGCGAGTTGCGTAACCGGCACCTGGGTTTTGTCTACCAGTTCCACCACCTGCTGCCCGAGTTCAGCGCGCTGGACAACGTGGCCATGCCGCTGTGGATCCGCCGCATGGACCGCACTGCCGCGCGGGCCACGGCGCAGCGCATGCTGGCGGCCGTCGGCCTGGCCGAGCGCGTGTTGCACCGCCCGGCGGAGCTCTCCGGCGGCGAACGTCAGCGGGTGGCGATTGCGCGTGCGCTGGTGACGCAACCGGCCTGCGTGCTGGCCGACGAGCCCACCGGCAACCTCGACCGCAGCACCGCCGATGGGGTGTTCGAACTCATGCTCAAGCTCGCGCGCGAGCAGGGCACGGCCTTCGTGCTGGTGACGCATGACGAGACGCTGGCGGCAAGGTGTCAGCGCATGTTGCGGTTGTCACAAGGCCGACTGGTCTAGCGTGCCGGAGGCACTCCATGAGCGGTTGGATCGACACCCACTGCCATCTGGACGCGCCTGAGTTTGCCGCCGACGTGGCCGCCGTCCGCGCGCGGGCCCGTGACGGCGGCGTGGCCCATTGCGTGTTGCCGGCGGTGCAGGTGCGGGACTTCGAGCGGGTGCGACAACTGGCGCACCAGTTCGGCGACAGCTACGCGCTGGGCATCCATCCGCTGTACGTGAAAGACGCGGCGGCCGAGGACCTGACCCGGCTGGACGCGGCACTGGCTGCGCACCGCGACGACCCGCGCCTGGTGGCGGTGGGCGAGATCGGGCTGGACTACTTCGTGCCCGAGCTATGCGAGCCGCCCCTGCGCGCGCGGCAGGAGTTCTTCTATGTGGAACAGCTCAAGCTGGCCCGCAAGCACGGTCTGCCGGTCATCCTGCACGTGCGCCGCTCGGCCGACCAGTTGCTGAAGGGGCTGCGTACCGTGGGCAATGGAACCCCCTGGCACGGCATCGCGCACGCCTTCAACGGCAGCCTGCAGCAGGCGCAGGCGTTCCTGGCGCTGGGCTTCAAGCTCGGCTTCGGTGGTGCGCTCACCTACGAACGCGCGCAGAACTTGCGCCGGTTGGCGACGGCGCTGCCTCTGGAAGCCTTGGTGCTGGAGACCGACGCGCCCGATATGCCGCCGCACTGGCTGTACCAGACGGCCGAGGCGCGTGCCAACGGCCACGCGCAGGGGCGCAACGAGCCGGGTGAGTTGCCGCGCATCGCGCAGGAACTCGCAGCCCTGCGCGGCCTCACGGCCGGCGCACTGGCTCAGGTGACGGTGCAGAACGCCGCGGCCGCCTTGCCACGCCTGGCGCTGCTGTTGCCATGACGCGCCTGTACGGCCTGCCACCCATCGTCGGGCCGCGTACGCGGGTGCTGATCCTGGGCAGTTTTCCGGGTGTGGCTTCGCTGCGCGCGCGACAGTACTACGCCCACCCGCACAACCAGTTCTGGAGGATCTTGCAAGCCATTTGGCCTTCCGACGCTTTACCGGCGGGCGCAGGCAGCTATGAAAAACGTAGCAAATGGCTGCTCGATCACGACCTGGGCGTGTGGGACGTTTATGCCAGTTGCGAGCGCGACGGCAGTCTGGACAGCGCGATCCGCAACCCCGAGGTGAACGACTTCGCCAGGCTGAAGGCGCAGTGCCCGCAACTGCAGCTGATCGTGCACAACGGCGGCGAGAGCTTCAAGCATGCGAAGCTGGTGCGGGAGAGTCTCGGTTTGAGCGCCGCCGGGCCGTCCCAAGGCGCGAAGGCCCACTTGGGGGGCAGCGCCGCACGCGAAGCGGCAAGCGTGGGGGCGCAGTCCCAACATTTCCCGCTGGTGAAGTTGCCGTCGACCAGCCCGGCCAACGCCAGCTGGAGTTTCGAGCGCAAGCTGGCGGCGTGGCGGCAGGCCATGGTGCACGCGGCGCTGGCCTGAGGCCGGCGCAGCACCAACGGCGGGGCGACGCCTTGTTACGGGACGCGGGCGGGGTGACGGCGATAATCCAGCCACCTTGAGCAAGAAGACCATTCCCCTGCCTGAAGTCCAGTTCTCCGACGAAGGCCACATCCGCCACCTGCACCTGGGCACGATCTGGATCCAGGGCTCCATGGACACACGCGACCCGACCAAGCTGGTGCACGAATACATCCAGCGCATGATGGCCTGGTTGCTGTTCATCGATCCGGCCACGGTGCCACAGCGCCAGGCGCTGCAGCTCGGCCTGGGCGCGGGCTCGCTCACCAAGTTCTGCGCCAAGGTGCTGCGCCTGAAAAACACCACCGCCATCGAACTGAATCCGCAGGTGTTGCACGCTTGCCGCGGCTGGTTCAAGCTGCCGGCCGACAGCACCAGGATGCAGGTGATCCTGGCCGACGCGGCACGTGAGATCCAGGCCCCCCAATGGTGGGGCACCATCGATGCGCTGCAGGTTGACCTGTACGACGACGAGGCCGCCGCGCCGGTGCTCGACAGCGCCGAGTTCTATGCCGATTGCCGTCGCCTGCTCACGCCGGACGGTTGCATGACGGTCAACCTGTTCGGCCGTTCCTCCAGCTTCAACCGCAGCGTGGACCGTATTGCCGAGGCCTTTGGCCGCGAAGCGATCTGGGCCTTCAAGGCGACGCGCGAAGGCAACACCGTGGTGCTGGCGCAGCGCACGCCCAGCCGCCCGAAGCGCGCCGAGCTTGCTGCGCGGGCCGATTTCATCCAGACTCAGTGGGGCCTGCCCGCGCCCAAGTGGCTGCGCGGTTTCAAACCCCTCATCGACCTGTAACGCATGAGCGCCTCACCCAAGCCCATCTCCCTGGCCAAGACCGTGCACGAGGGTCCGGTGGACTGGCGCCGTCTGGTCGAGTGGCTGCACGCGGACGGCGTGATCTCCGCCGAGGAGGCCGGGCGTACGGTGGCGCGCTGCTCCCGTGCCGAGAGTGCGCAGCACCCGCTGCTGCGCCTGGCCAGCGTGGCCATGCGCCGCGCGGCCGACGGCAAGGCGCTGGACATCGAGACCCTGACACAGTGGCTGGCCGGCCGCGCAGGGCTGGACTACCTGCGCATCGACCCGCTCAAGGTGGACGTGGGCAAGGTGGCCGACATGATGAGTGCAGCCTATGCCGAGCGGCATCGCGTGCTGCCGGTGCAAGTGACGCCCAGCGAGGTGGTGGTGGCCACGGCCGAGCCCTTCCTGCACGACTGGGTGGGTGAGGTGGAGCGCCAGAGCCGGCGCACGGTGCGCCGCGTGCTGGCCAATCCTCAGGACATCCACCGCTACACGGCGGAGTTCTTTGCCCTGGCCAAGTCGGTGCGCGCGGCACAGAAGGCCGGTGGCGGTGCCGGTGGCGCCAGCTTCGAGCAGCTGGTGGAGCTGGGCAAGAGCAACAAGCAGCTCGATGCCAACGACCAGGGCGTGGTGCAGGTGGTGGACTGGCTGTGGCAGTACGCCTTCGACCAGCGCGCCAGCGACATCCACCTGGAGCCGCGGCGCGAGCAGGGCGTGATCCGCTTCCGCATCGACGGCGTGCTGCACCCGGTCTACCAGATGCCCATGGGCGTGCTCAACGCCATGACGGCGCGCATCAAGCTGCTCGGCCGCATGGACGTGGTGGAGAAGCGCCGGCCGCAGGACGGCCGCATCAAGACGCGCAACCCGCGCGGTGACGAGGTGGAGATGCGCATCTCCACCCTGCCCACCGCGTTCGGCGAGAAGATGGTGATGCGCATCTTCGACCCCGACACCACGGTCAAGAACCTGGACGAGCTCGGCTTCACGTCGCACGACGCGCAACGCTGGGAAGCCCTGGTGGCGCGGCCGCACGGCATCATCCTGGTGACCGGCCCCACCGGCTCGGGCAAGACCACCACGCTGTACTCCACCTTGAAACGGGTGGCGACCGAAGAGGTCAACGTGAGCACGGTGGAGGACCCGATCGAGATGATCGAGCCGGCCTTCAACCAGACCCAGGTGCAGCCACAGCTCGACTTCGGCTTTGCCGAAGGACTGCGCGCGCTGATGCGGCAGGACCCGGACATCATCATGGTGGGCGAAATCCGCGACCTGGAGACCGCCGAGATGGCGGTGCAGGCCGCGCTCACCGGCCATCTGGTGTTCTCCACCCTGCACACCAACGATGCGCCCTCGGCCATCACGCGCCTGATGGAGCTGGGTATTCCGCCGTATCTGATCAACGCCACGGTGCTGGGGGTGCTGGCGCAGCGCCTGGTGCGCACCCTGTGCCCGCAGTGCAAGACGCGTGACGAGGCCGCCACGCGTGAGGCGCTGGCCGAAGTGGTCAAGCCCTGGCAGCTCAGCGGCAGCTACCAGCCCTACAAGGCAGTGGGGTGCGTGGACTGCCGCATGACCGGCTTCCTGGGGCGCATGGGCTTGTACGAGTTGCTGGTGGTGAGCGAGGCCTTCAAGGAGAAGGTCAGTCACGAGCCGAACATCGATGCCCTGCGCCGGCAGGCCATCAGTGATGGCATGCGCCCCTTGCGCCTGGCCGGGGCCCTGCGCGTGGCCGAAGGTCTGACGGTGTTGGACGAGGTGCTGAGCGCCACGCCGCCGCTGGTCTGAGCGCACACAGGCGGTGCATTGTTTCAGTTTTCCTAGGGTTATCCCTAGGCCATGGTGGTGCGCCAGGCGTCTGCCGTAGGTGGAATCCACATCCGGTTTTGGCTGCTTTCCGTAGGAAAATCGTCAGGTTTGACCAAGTTCCTTAGGAGACTGTTTGTGAAAATCAAAAGTCAGAAAGACTTTTTCTCCGGGTTGATGTTCACGGTCGTTGGCGTGGCCTTTGCCTGGGGCGCATCTACCTACAACATCGGCACCGGTGCGCGCATGGGGCCGGGCTACTTCCCGCTCATGCTGGGCATCCTGCTGGCCCTGCTGGGCAGCCTGATCATGTTCAAGGCCCTGGTGGTGGAGACCGAAGACGGTGACAGGATCGGCAAGCTGGCCTGGAAGCCGCTGCTCTTCATCATTGGCGCCAACGTGCTGTTCGGCATCATGCTCGGCGGCCTGCCCGGCATCGGCCTGCCGCCCATGGGCATCGTGGTGGCCATCTATGTGCTGACCATCGTGGCCAGCCTGGCGGGAAACACCTTCAAGCTCAAGGAAGTGCTGATTCTGGCCACCATCCTGGCGCTGCTGAGCTATGGGGCCTTCGTCAAGCTGCTGAACCTGCAGTTCCCGGTCTGGCCGGCGTTCATCACGGGCTGAGGAGAACAACAACATGGAACTCTTTGACAACCTCGCGCTCGGCTTCGGCGTCGCCTTCACTTTCCAGAACCTGCTTTACGCTTTCATTGGCGTGCTGCTGGGCACGCTGATCGGCGTGCTGCCGGGCGTCGGCCCGATTGCCACCATCGCCATGCTGCTGCCGGCCACCTATGCGCTGCCGCCGGTGGCCGCGCTCATCATGCTGGCCGGCATCTATTACGGCGCCCAGTACGGTGGCTCCACCACCGCCATCCTGGTCAACCTGCCGGGTGAGTCGTCTTCGGTGGTGACCGTGATCGACGGCTACCAGATGGCACGCCAGGGCCGTGCGGGTCCCGCGCTGGCCGCGGCCGGCCTGGGCTCCTTCTTTGCCGGTTGCGTCGGTACCCTCATCCTGGCCGCCTTTGCCGGCCCGCTGACCGAGGTGGCCTTCAAGTTCGGCCCGGCCGAGTACTTCTCGCTCATGGTGCTGGGCCTGATCGGCGCCGTGGTGCTGGCCTCGGGATCGCTGCTCAAGGCGGTGGCCATGATCGTGCTGGGCCTGCTGCTGGGCCTGATCGGCACCGACGTCAACTCGGGCGTGGCGCGCTTCTCGTTCGACATCCCCGAACTGACCGACGGCATCGGCTTCATCGTCATCGCCATGGGTGTGTTCGGCTACGGCGAGATCATCCACAACCTGTCGCAACCGGAGGAACAACGCGAAGTGTTCACCGGCAAGGTGAAGCACCTGTACCCGTCCAAGGAAGACTTCAAGCTGATGATTCCTGCGGTGCTGCGCGGCACCACCTTGGGTGCGGCGCTGGGCATCCTGCCTGGTGGCGGTGCGCTGCTGTCGGCCTTCGCCGCCTACACCATCGAGAAGAAGACCAAGCTCAAGCCTGGCGAAGTGCCGTTCGGCAAGGGCAACATCCGCGGTGTGGCCGCGCCCGAGTCGGCCAACAACGCCGGTTCGCAGACCTCCTTCATTCCGCTGCTGACGCTGGGCATTCCGCCCAACGCCGTGATGGCGCTGATGGTGGGTGCCATGACCATCCACAATATCCAGCCCGGCCCGCAGGTGATGACCAGCAACCCGGAACTGTTCTGGGGCCTGATCGCCTCGATGTGGATCGGCAACCTGATGCTGATCGTGCTGAACCTGCCGCTGATCGGCATCTGGATCAAGCTGCTGACGGTGCCCTACCGCTGGCTGTTCCCGTCCATCGTGCTGTTCTGTGCGATTGGCGTGTACTCGACCAACAACAACACCTGGGACATCTGGATGGTGGCCATGTTCGGCGTCATCGGCTACGGCTTCATCAAACTGGGCGTCGAGCCGGCACCGCTGCTGCTGGGCTTCATCCTGGGGCCGATGATGGAAGAGAACCTGCGCCGTGCGTTGCTGCTGTCGCGCGGCGACTGGAGCGTGCTGGTGACGCGCCCGCTGTCGGCCGGCCTGCTGGCTGCGGCGGCGCTGCTGCTGGTCATCGTGCTGCTGCCGGCGGTGAAGTCCAAACGCGAGGAAGCCTTCGTTGAGGATTGATCGGTGAGTTTTCCGATCTCGCAACGGCACCTTCGGGTGCCGTTCTTGTCCGTGGTCGGCCGCCATCACCATCACCGAGCCGGTCAGCAATGGCCTGGGCAGCGACGCCTTTGCCATCCTGTGGGACGGCAAGGAATTGCATGGCTTGAATGCCTCCGGCCGCGCGCCCCAGGCCTGGACGCCCGAGTACTTCAAACGCAAGTACGGCGACGGCGCTTCCACGCCACCCAAGCGTGGCATCGACTCGGTCACCGTGCCGGGTGCCGTGGCCGGCTGGGTCGCCCTGAGTGAGCGTTTCGGCAAGCTGCCGTTTGCCGACCTGCTGGAGCCGGCGATCGAGATCGCCGAGCGCGGCTACCTGTTGCCGGTGGTGGTGCAGCAGAAGTGGGCCGCCGCCACGGCCGAGCTGCAGGGCCTGCCTGGCTTTGCACAGTCCTTCCTGCCCTGGGGGCGGGCGCCGAACGTGGGCGAGCTGTTCCAGTTCAAGGCGGCGGCGCGCGGACTGCGTGCCATTGCGCAAACCAAAGGCCAGGCCTACTACGGCGGCGAGATCGCGCAGGCGATCGAGAAGTTTGCCGCCGAGCATGGCGGCAGCCTCAAGGCAAGCGATTTCGCGGCCTATCAGCCGGAGTGGGTCAAGCCGATTGGCAAGAACTACCGCGGCTACACGCTGCACGAGATCCCGCCCAATGGCCAGGGCATCGCGGCGCTGATTGCACTGGGCATCCTCGACAAGTTCGACCTGGGTTCGCTGCCGGTGGACAGCGTCGACTCGCAGCATCTGCAGATCGAGGCCATGAAGCTGGCCTTTGCCGACGTCTACCGTTACGTGGCCGAGCCGTCCAGCATGGAGGTCACCGCCGAGCAGATGCTGGACGACGCCTACCTGAGCGAGCGCGCCAAGCTGATCGACATGAAACGCGCGCAGGATTTCAAGGCCGGCAACCCGGTCAAGGGCGGCACCATCTACCTGACGGCGGCCGACGAGAACGGCATGATGGTCAGCTTCATCCAGAGCAACTACATGGGCTTCGGCTCAGGCTGCGTGGAGCCGACCTACGGCATCAGCCTGCAGAACCGCGGCCACGCTTTTGCGCTGGATGCGAAAGGACTGAACCCGGCCAATGTGGTGGCGCCGGGCAAGCGGCCCTTCCACACCATCATCCCGGCCTTCCTCACCAAGGATGGCCAGCCGGTGATGAGCTACGGCGTCATGGGCGCCAACATGCAGCCGCAAGGCCACATGCAGACGTTGGTGCGCATGCTCGACTACGGGCAGAACCCGCAGGCCGCCTGCGACGCGCCGCGCTGGCGCTACAACGCCGGGCTGGAGATCAACGTCGAGGCCGGCATGGCCAAGGCCACGGTGCAGGGGCTGGCCGGGCGCGGCCACCGCATGGAGGTCATCAACGACTCCTATCAGGACTTCGGTGCCGGCCAGTTCATCTGGCGCGCCGGTGACCCGAAAGTCGAAGGCTATGTGGCGGCCAGCGACGCGCGGCGCGACGGCCTGGTGGCCGGCTTCTGAGCGTGCCCTGCGTTATTGACTGGATTGACCTCTGGGTCCCGTGAAATCGGTGGCATCAGCTCCTAAAAACATAGCATCCGGCCTGCTCTTTGCGATGGTCGGCGCCATTGCCTTCAGCGGCAAGGCGATCATCGTCAAGCTGGCCTACCGCCATGGCGTGGACGCGGTCACGCTCATCATGTACCGCATGCTGTTTGCGCTGCCGCTGTTCATCGGCATGGCTTGGTGGGCCAGCCGCGGCCAGCCGGCGCTCACGCGGCGCGACTGGCTGGGCGTGGCCGGCCTCGGCTTCAGCGGCTACTACCTGGCCAGTTTTCTGGACTTCGCCGGTCTGGCTTATGTCTCCGCCTCGCTGGAGCGGCTCATCCTCTACCTCAACCCCACGCTGGTGCTGCTGCTGGGCCTCTTCCTCTACGGCCGGCACATCACGCGCGCGCAGCGCCGGGGCATGGCCATCAGCTACGTCGGCGTGCTGCTGGTGTTCGGACGCGAGGTCACGCTGGCCGGGCCCGGGGTGGCCTGGGGTTCGCTGCTGGTGTTCGGCAGTGCCGTCAGCTATGCGCTCTACCTGAGCTACAGCGGCGAGCTGGTGCGGCGGCTCGGTTCGTTGCGCCTGGTGGGGCTGGCCACCAGCGTGGCCTGTGGGCTGTGCATTGCGCAGTTCGCATTGCTGCGTCCGCTGGCGGCGGCGCAGGTGGCGCCCGAGGTGATCTGGCTGTCGCTGCTCAACGCCACCGCCTGCACCGCGGTGCCGGTGCTGCTGGTGATGATGGCGATCGAACGCATCGGTGCCGGCATGACGGCGCAGGTCGGCATGGTCGGGCCGATGTCGACCATCCTGATGGGCGTCTGGCTGCTCGATGAGCCGTTCACGTTGTGGATCGCCGCCGGCACCGTGCTGGTACTGGCCGGCATCTATGTCTTCAGCCGTTCGGCCCGCCAGCCGACGGTGGCGGTGGACTGAAGTTCGACGACGGGCAGGGAGAAGTCGCTGCTCGTATCATTCCTGCCCTTCGGCAGCTACATCAATCAAAGGAAAACAGCATGGATCTCGGAATTGCAGGCAAATGGGCGCTCGTGGGTGGTGCCAGCAAGGGCTTGGGCTTTGGCTGCGCGCAGGCGCTGGTGCGCGAAGGCGTCAACGTGGTGATCGTGGCGCGTGGCGCCGAGGCGCTGCAGAAGGCGGCGGAACAACTCAAGGCCGACGCCAAGGGCGCGCAGGTGGTGGCGGTGCCGGTGGACATCACCACCGTGGCCGGGCGCGAGGCCATCTTTGCGCAACGCAAGGACTTCGACATCGTGGTCACCAACGCCGGCGGCCCGCCGCCCGGCGACTTCCGCGACTGGGACCGTGAGGCCTGGATCAAGGCGGTGGATGCCAACATGCTGACCCCGATCGAACTCATCAAGGCCACGGTGGACGGCATGGCCGCGCGCGGCTTTGGCCGCATCGTCAACATCACGTCCAGTGCGGTGAAGGCGCCGATCGACATCCTGGGGCTGTCCAACGGCGCGCGCAGCGGCCTGACCGGTTTCGTGGCCGGCGTGGCGCGCAACCCGAAGATCGCGGCCCGCGGTGTGACGATCAACAACCTGCTGCCTGGCGCCTTTGACACCGACCGCCTGAAGGCCACCATGGTCGGCGCGTCGCAGAAGACCGGCAAATCGATCGAAGAAGTGGCGGATGCGCGCCGCCAGACGATTCCGGCGCAGCGCTTCGGCACGGCCGAGGAGTTTGGCGCCATCTGCGCCTTCCTGTGCAGCCAGCATGGTGGCTACATCAACGGCCAGAACGTGCTGGCCGATGGTGGCGCCTTCCCAGGCACGTTCTGAGCCTAAGCAGGTCCGCGCCAGCGGACCTAAGTTTCAGCGCCGCAGCGGGGCGCTGCCGGCCGGTGCCGGCGTGGCCGGCAGGGTGCTCTTGGGCGAAACCGTGAGCACGGCCTGCGAACCGCCCAGTACGCCGCCTTCGGTCAGTTCCACCGTGGCGCTGCGGTCGGGCTTGGTGAAGACCAGCAGGCTGGCCTTGCCGCGCACCGCGCTGACCAGCGTCCAACCCTGCGGCGGGTACTGCTCCAGGAAGAAGGTGTAGGCGGCGTTCGGGTTCTGGTCCAGGTCCATCACCACGCGGCCGATCCAGTTGTCACCCGAACCCATGATGAGCGACTGGCCATGGTTGATCTTGGCGCCCGCCGGCAGGTGGGTGTTGGTGATCAGGTCGTTCATGGTGCCGGCGCCACTGCTGCCGTTGCCACCCGACGTGGTGGCACAGCCGGCAAGCGCAATCAGGGCGGACAACAGCAGGGGCTTGAGGGACACGGATTTCATGGCGGGTTCCTGACAGACGTGGGCGAGTTCAACGCCGCGACGATACCACGATGCCGCCCACGATCAGTGCGAACGCCACCCCATGGTAGGCCTGTGGCAGCTCGCCCAGCAGGGCCGATGACAGCACGGCGGCAAACAGGGGGGTGAGGTTGGAAAAGAAGCCGGCGACCGACGGGCCCGCGCGCTGCACCCCGGCCCCCCAGCAGCGGTAGGCCAGCAGGGCCGGACCCAAGGCGATGAACAGCAAGGCGCCGACCAGAGGCCAGCTCCACAGGATGCGCGCCTCCGTGAGCGCCCACTCGCCGGCGGCGAACAGGGCCGACCACACCAGCCCGAGCGCGATCTGCGCCATCAGGAAGGCGGCCCAGTCGCCACGGATGTCGGCAGGCTCCTTGCCGGGATGCGTCAGCATCCAGCTGTACCAGGCCCAGGCCATGGCGGCCAGCAGGACGTAGAGATCGCCGGGGACCAGGCGCACTTGCAGCAGCGAGGTAGGCTGCCCGCGGCTGAGCACCAGCAACACGCCGCTCATGGAGAGAGCGGCCCCCAGCAGCTGGCGGTGCGAGATGCGGGCGCCGAAGAACAGGCGGCCGATGAGCAGCATCCAGACCGGCATGCTGGAGGCTACCAGCGTGACGTTGATCGGTGTCGAGGTGTGCAGGGCCAGGTACTGCAGGGCGTTGTAGGCGCCAATGCTGAGCAGCCCCAGCAGGGCAAAGCGCCGCCAGTGCGGCCACAGGCCGCCGCCCGGGCGCAGCACGGCACCCGCCAGGGGCAGCAGCAGCACGAAGGCCAGCAGCCAGCGCAGCAGGTTGAGCGTCATCGGCGGCACCATCGGGCTGACCAGGCGCCCGACGACCGCATTGCCGGCCCACATCAGGGGCGGGATGGTCAGGAGCAGGATGGTGGTGGGGGAGAGGCGGGCGTACATGGTCCCGCACTGTAGCAAGTCGTTTTGTCGGTGCCGGTCACGGGTGTTTTGACACTGTGGCATGCTGCACGCGTCTTAGAATTTTTCCAATGCAGGAGACAACCATGACCCAGATTCCTTCCCGTGCCGTGCGCATCGACCAGAACGGCGGGCCCGAGCAACTCAAGATCGTCGACGTGATGGTGGGTGAGCCCGGCCCGGGCGAGATCCGCATCCGCCACAAGGCCATCGGCCTGAACTACATCGACACCTACCAGCGCTCCGGCCTGTACCAGTTGCCGCTGCCGCTGCAGCTGGGCATGGAGGCTGCAGGCATTGTCGAGGCGGTGGGTGAGGGCGTGACGCACCTGAAGGTGGGTGACCGTGCCGCCTACGCCAGCCAGCCGCCGGGTGCCTACTGCGAGTTGCGCGTGATGCCGGCCAAGTGCGTCTGCAAGTTGCCGGACGACATCTCTTTCGAGACCGGTGCGGCCATGATGCTCAAGGGCCTGACGGTGCAGTACCTGCTGCGCAGCACCCAGCCGCAGGGTGGGTTGCAGGCCGGCGACCCCATCCTGTTCCATGCGGCTGCGGGCGGTGTGGGCCTGATCGCTTGCCAGTGGGCGCGCGCCATGGGGCTGCAGCTGATCGGTACGGCGGGCTCCGACGCCAAGTGCCAACTGGCGAAGGCCAACGGTGCGGCGCATGTGATCAACTACGCCAAGGAAGACTTTGTGGCGCGGGTGAAGGAGATCACCGGTGGCCAGGGGGTGAAGGTGGTATACGACTCGGTGGGCAAGGACACCTTCATGAAGTCGCTCGACTGCCTGCGCCCCTTCGGTCTCGCGGCCAACTTCGGCAATGCCTCGGGCAAGGTGGAGCCGCTGGACATCAACCTGCTGGCGGCCAAGGGCTCGCTCTACGTGTCGCGCCCGACGTTGTTCACGCACATTGCCACGCGCGAGCGCACGCAGGCCATGGCCGATGACCTGTTTGCCATGGTCAGCAGCGGCAAGGTGAAGATCCAGATCGACCAGCGTTACCCGCTGGAGCAGGTGCAGCAGGCGCACCGCGACCTGGAAGCGCGCAAGACCACCGGCTGCACCATCCTGACGCTCTAGGCGCCTGGCTCAGAACTTCAGCAGGGCCAGCACCAGCTGCGGCACGGAGTTGGCCTGCGCCATCATGGCGGTACCGGCCTGCTGCAGGATCTCGGTGCGTGAGCGCTGGGCCGCCTCGGCGGCGAAGTCGGCATCCTGCATGCGCCCGCGGCTGGCGGACAGGCTCTCGGTGCCGATGTCCAGCGTGCTGATGACGTTCTCCAGCCGTGACATCTGGGCGCCCACCCGAGCGCGTTGGCGGAACACGTATTCCAGCGCCCGGTCCAGCGCGGCCATCGAGGTGCCGGTACTGGTGGCGATGTCGATGGCTTCCAGTCCCAGTGCACCCAGGTTGGTGCTGCCGGCGCTCACGGTCAGCGAGTCGCCGGCGTTGCCCCCCACCTGCATGCTCAGGAAGCGGCCGTTGCCGGCACCGGACGCGATGGTCTCGAACACCTCGGTGAAGCCATCGGTCACGTCACCGCCCCGCCCCGAGGGGTAGTCCGGGATGATGTTCTCGGCCGTCTTGACGGCTCCGCCGTCGACGTCGAAGCCACCAATGGCGCCGGTATCCGTATTGCTGAAGTTGAAGGTGGCGACGAAAGCCGCCTTGTTGGCGTTGTAATCGGCCAGGAAGGCAGCCTGGCTGGCGTAGGCACCATGGGTGGCGTTGGCGAACGCATCGTTGAGCGTCTTGCCGGCGTTGTTGTGCAGGTACTGCAGCATGTCCTGCACGCCGCTGCCGCCCGCGGCCTGGATCTGCTCGTGCAGGTAGCGCATGGCGACGTAGGCCGAAGAGTAGTCGACGCTGCTGCCGCCCCAGGCGCTGATGTTGTCGGCCAGCGTGGCTGCCACGCCGTCGGCCTGCACCCGTTCTTCCGCGCCATGGATGAATTCCGCGGCCCCTTCGATGAACCAGAGGTTGTTGGCATCGCTGCGCACCTCGCCCCAGCTGGCACTGCGCGCCATCACGGCATGCACCATCTCGTGCGCGATGATGCGGTCGTTGTAGAACGGGCCGCTGCCGCCGTTGGGCAGGTTGGGCGGCACGAAGTCGGCCATGTCCACCTGCAGCGTGATGTTGGAGGCCTTGCCGGAGGCCACGGCCGACGACGCCACCTGGGCGGCGGTGCC